>NZ_JBOKYU010000018.1:0-43121 GCF_051972735.1 Laedolimicola sp.
GGAAGTAACACCGCAAAAGCCCACCTGATTTTTGTGCAAAACATAGATTTTTTATGTGTGATATCAGGTTCGCTCCCTTCCCGGTGTCACAGCCTTTCTGGGCGCTGCCTCATGGTCTGCAACGTATCCACAGGAGGATCTGGACAAATTTTCGGCACCTTGAAAACTTTATATTTCCCTGGTTCTATGACCATCACACCGCCATACAGGCATAGGCAGAATGACGGAACCCGCATGGCTGCCGGTTCGCAATCCTTTGTGTTTTCTGGTATAATGAAAACAGTTTAAGGAGCAGGACAATGGCAGACAGACATACACTGGAAGAACTGAATAACTGCAGCCGGGAGGAGCTGATCACCATCGTTCTTATGATGCAGGGACAGCTGGACACACTGAATGAGAACATTGAACGGCTGATCGAACAGGTGCGCATAGCGAACAGCTATCGTTTCGGAAAACACACGGAAACGCTGGATTCCATAGACGGCCAGCTGTCCTTCTTTGATGAGGCAGAAAGCTGCTGTGATCTGTCTGTCCCGGAACCTGCTACGGAGGAAGTACTTCCATCGCGACGTAACCACAAGAAAAAAGGACAACGGGAAATGGATCTGAAAAATTTCCCGGAAGAGATCCTTTCACCTTATCATGTATCCACAGAAGAACTGGATACGTTTTATGGTGCAGGAAACTGGCGCAGAATGAAGGATGAAACCTACAAAAGACTGCGCCACGAACCGGAATCCTGGACGGTGGAAGTCCATACCGTGGAAGTCTATGTGGGGACTGGCGGAGATCATCAGGACGAATTCTTACGGGGAAAGCGTCCAAAGGATCTTCTCCGGGGAAGCATCGTGACTCCTTCCCTGCTTGCTTCTATTCTGAATGTAAAATATGTGAATTCCTCTGCACTGCACAGAGTCGAGCAGGAGTTTCAGCGTAATGGTGTAAATATCTCCAGACAGACCATGTCAAACTGGATCATCCGGTGTGCTGAGAAATATTTTGCACCGTTTGTGGAACGCATGAAGCAGGAACTGCTGTCCCTGCCGGTGACGCAGTCAGACGAAACACCTACACAGGTGCTCGGCGACAGTGACCGTCCGAACAGTAAATGCTACATGTGGGTATACCGTTCCGGGGAGTTCTATCAGGAACGTCCTGTGGTGATCTACGAATACCAGAAAGGCAGGGATCACGAAAAACCGCTGGAGTTTTACCGAAACTACAAAGGAGTTCTGGTCACGGACAGTCTGGAGCAGTATCATCTGCTGGACAAGAAACTGCCGGAAGTGACAAACGCAAACTGCTGGGCACATGCAAGAAGAGCCTTTGCAGATGCCGTAAAGGCAGCGGATAAAAAGGATCCCCTGGCAGTAAAAAATTCCGTGGCATACCAGGCGTTACAAAAGATCGCGGAATTCTACCGGATCGATACCGAACTGAAAGAACTTTCCGCAATGGATCGCCTTACACAGCGACAGACAAGGATAAAGCCGCTGGTTGAGGATTTCTTTGCGTGGGCAAAACAGCAGGCTGCAGTGTGTGCGGTACCTCCGAAATCCAAGGCCGGACAGGGACTAAATTTCGTCATCCGTCAGGAAAAATATTTAAAAGTATTTCTGACCGATGGGAATATCCCAATCGATAACTCTGCTTCCGAGCGGGCTATCCGGATTTTCTGTATTGGCAAGAAGAACTGGATGTTCCATAACACAGCAAAAGGAGCCAGGTCCAGTGCTCTTGTTTACAGTATTTCGGAAACGGCAAAGCTGAACAATCTGCGCCCGTACTATTACTTTAGGCATATCCTCACGGAGCTGCCGAAGTATTGTGACGAAAAAAGAAATATAGATCCGGCAAAACTGGACCAACTGATGCCTTGGGCAGATGAGCTTCCCGAGGAATGCCGGAAACCACGCCGCTCATAAAAGCGGCGTTAAATTTAAGGGTAGGCGCAGGATTTGACGTTTACAAATAATTGGAGATTATACACATATGAATATATATGATTTGCTAAATAAGTGTATTGCAATAAAAAAATATGGTCTAAATGCCAGTGTGTTTAAAGATGAGGACAGAGAATGCTTAGATACTGAGGAAGAAAAGCAAGTTTTTGATTTGCTGAAGAATATTTCCTCTATGGCTATTAAAGTTAATAAAAAAGGAGTCACATTTCATCCTTTTATGGTATGGGAGGGGAAAAGGACTTTTTCAATTGAAGATTTGACAGAAGATGATTATAAGACAATGGAATCTCTTGTGCTGGAACAACTTCCTATAAATATAAGGGCTAGGATTGCAGATGTTCTTTGGACACAAAAGAAGAATTATAAAGCTGCAATTGTGGCAGCTAAAGCGTATTATGAACTGTTTTGTCTATTTTTTACAGATGAGAATTGGGGCGGCACTTTGGATATGATAAAGCGTACCTTATTTATTTCTGCACAAATCAATCAAAAAGATATATATAATGAGGCAGGGGACAAGCTTTTTAATCATGTTGTAAAAGTAAATGGACAGGATAAGGATTTTCAGTCTTTACGTTTGTTAGACATTCTTGTTGAAAAGGAATATGGTGATTTTAAGATTTTGCTCACAGTGATAGAAAATATTATTAATAATAACATTGATGATGTGACGAAAGTTGAGCAAGCATATAGGTTAAAGGTAGAATGTTTATATAAAATAAAGGATAGCGTTGCTGCGAAAAAGAGCAACATAGATTTAGCAGATTATTACGTGAATTATGCAGAAGGAATCTTAGGAACGACTTTACAAGGGGCATTGCAAGCGGAACATTTTTATCAAAAAGCAATTGAATTATATCGCAATAATGGTGAAGCTGCAAAAGGTGAAGGAGTTCTTAGGAGATTAGTAGAAATTCAAAAAGAAATTCCTAAGCAAATGGTTCCTGTAAAAATGGAATTTGATGTTAGTGGAGTAAATACAAATATTGATGAAAATATGGCGGGATTGACATTTGAGGAAAGCATTATACGATTGACCCAAATGGTATTGTTTTCTAAGAAGGATGATATAAAGAAAAAACTCTATAAAGAATACAATAATAGTCCTATCAGTCATATGTTTGGTAAAAATTTAGTTAATGCGTCCGGACAGACCGTGTTAGCCCTAAAGCCTTTAAATTTTAATGACCCAGAGTCGGATTTAGAGTTGTTAGACTTACATTTACATCAAAAAGCATTAGAAGAACAAAAGATTTCAGGAGATGTTTGGTTAAAATACGCATTTTACTATATTAGAAATAATTATGAATTTGAACTTACTGATTTAGACTTTTTAGTGTGTAATAATCCTATTATTCCTACGGGAAGGGAGAATATATTTCGGTCTGCTATATATATGGTGTTAAAGGGACAATATTATGAGGCAATGCATATACTTGCTCCTCAAGTTGAAAATCTGTTTAGAAATATTGCGAAAGAGGTAGGGGGATTAACCATAACATTGGAAACTGATGGGGCATCAAAGGAGAAAGCCTTAAAGTCGATTTTTGATTTGCCGGAGTTGTTGGATTGTTATGATAATGATATTCTGTTTCTTTTTAAAGGTTTGTTAAATGAACAAGCTGGTGCAAATATAAGGAATGAGATTGCTCATGGTATAACTAGTGAGTACATGGCGAGTTCGGGAGCATATTTATACTTTGCAGGTGCAGTTATAAAATTATTAACGTATACATCCATAAAATGTTATGACTTGATAACAACGGAAGGTTCGAAGTTAAAAACATTTATAGAACCGGGAAGTGATGCGATAAAAATTAAAAGAGTATAATAGTAGGCAATATTATGGGATTGACATAATGGAACGTTAATATTATCACTATTTGCAAACGAAAAAGATGAAGATAGGATATGTGATTACAGAGTGGATTATAGCATAATAAAAATGCAAATAGAATATTGGATAAACTATGCGGGTACAGGAGATGCGTATAGAAAAAAGAATGATTTAGATTGCATATTAACGAATCTATATAGTGGGGTCTATATAGTGGGGTCAGACCCTATTAAAAAAGTACGAGAACCATATAGATTATTGGTTTTGGCAGGTGGAAAATTTAAGGAAACGAATTTTGGAGCATTTGCAGAAGCTATTATAAATTTAGGAGTGTCTCTTTTATTTATTATAAAATTTGGACTAATTGGTGTTGCAGTGGGAACACTGGTTGCTATTGCATTTAGGCTTATTTATCTTGTTTGGTATCTTCATAAGGATATTATTCAACTTAGTTATGCATCGCTTTCTCCCTACATGGTTACATTTATTGTAGCATTTGCTATGAATTTGTTTGTGTATATTTCTTGGCCTTTAATGTTGAATGGCATTGTTCAGTTTTTTGTTGCTGGATGTATTGTATTTGTTGCAGAGTGTGGAGTCTGTGGCTTAGCATATTGGATTAATCGAAGAATATTTCAAGCGTAAGAGGGCTGTTATTACTACCCGGCTGATTATATAATTCCTCGAATTCATATAGAGAGCAAAAATCGTTGAGGATTTCTTTCATCTTTAGTTAAACAGAGGTCGTTAATTTATAATCAGTAAACAGGATTGGCATACTAAGTATGATTTTTTGTAGCCGGTTTCTGTTTGAGTCATATCTGGAATAATAAACAATTATAGCTATGTGAGATAGCAAAATCAGTTTCCAAAAAGAGATGAGAACTTGCAACACTGCACATTCATATAAGGAGTTATCTGATTTGATATTTTCAAGAGTAACCATATTTCTGCAGGAACTTCTGCATCAGATTCATTACAGTACAAGCCTGAACCTGTCCGGGAAGGAGATTATTTTCCTGGCAGTTCTGGGTCTGGCGGCCTGGATAGCCGGGCGGAAAAGGCCACGCATCCTGCCCGGATACTGTATTTTTCTGATTCTGTATATCACCCTCCTGCGCCGCGCGCCCGGCTATGATGAAAGCATCCGTTGGAGCTTGCGCTTCTGGCCCGGTGCCGGAATCTGGGCAGGCAATCTGCTGAACATTTTACTCTATATCCCACTGGGCTGGACGGCTGCCCGGACACAGAGACGGAGAAACTGGTTTCGGCTCCTGGCGTTGGGAGCGGTGCTGTCGGTGTCTTGCGAATGCATACAGTATCTGACAGGGCGGGGGTACGCGGATGTGAATGACGTGATTTGGAATGTGGTTGGGATGTCAGTGGGGGGCTTAGGGGCCCGCCAAATTACGTTGAAACATTAAAAAACAAGCATGAAATGTTTTAAGAAATCACACACAAAGGAAAAACAATGGGTACCAGAATTACAATTCATTCCATCAGAATTAAAAATTTCAGAAGCATCAAGAACGAATATTTGGAAGCGAAGGATATGAATATCTTCGTAGGACTGAATGATGCGGGTAAATCCAATGTGTTAAAGGCGTTGAATTTATTTTTCTGTGGTGAGACAGATTATAAGACGCCATTTGATTTTCAGCGGGATTTCACCTACTTATATCGCCCGGAATCCCATCGGCCTAAGGAGATTGCGATTGAAATTAAATTCGAAATTCCGGATTCCTATAAGAATGCCGGCTTATATACATGGCGGAAGATATGGAAAGCGAATGGATACAAGACAGACGTTGTTTTGGACGCGGACGGAAAGAGACCGACGGAGCGCTCCAGAATCCAGGTAGCGCTTCAGAGAGTGCGTTATCAGTATGTACCGGCAGTTAAAAGCAGAGAATACTACAAGGCGTTGCTGGCAGATGTATATATGACGGCTTCTGCTGTACTGGACAGCCCGCTGGAACAGTCCATGAAGGAATTTTCAGCAGTACTGCAGGATTATACGGATCAGATCCATCAGGAGGTAGCTCGTAGGATTGGAATTGATAGCAGGCTTTCGATTCCGCAGAATATGAGCGAAATGTTCAAAACGCTGGTATTCGAAACGGCAGGAACTTCGGAAGATATTACGATTCCGTTGGAGATGCGTGGAGACGGTATACAGGCAAGGCATATTCCGATTATTTTAAAATATATTGCGGATCAGGCTCAGAAAACCCGCAACAGAGGCGCGTCTAAGGCAACTACGATTTGGGGATTCGAAGAGCCGGAAAATGGCGTAGAGCTTTCGCGCGCATTTGAGATGGCAGAGGATTTTCTGGAGTATTCGATGGATATCCAGATGTTTGTTACCACCCATTCACCGGCTTTTTACAACAAGAAATCGGATGACAGAACAAGGATTTTTTATACCTCCAGAAAAGAGAAGGGCGAAGGCACGAAATTAAGCACGGCCTTTAACAATGCGTATCTCAGCGCTACGATGGGACTGATGCCTCTGGTGGCGCCGTATATTGAGGAAAAAGAGAGAGAACTGGAACGTACGAAGCAGATTTTAAATCAAAATCTCCTGTGTGATATTCCTACCATATTTGTAGAAGGGAAGACGGATAAGCAGTACCTGGAATTGGCAATCAAGCATTATTCCCAGGATCTTTATGAGAAGATAAAAAGAGGACAGCTGCGGATATTTACAGAGGAAGGGAAAGGCGGATGCAGCAGGCTGATTAACTGGGCCTGCGCATGGATCTATAGCGGCTATACCAGTAAGGCGGTTGTTTTATTTGACAAGGATGAGGCTGGACGCAAAGCCCATGAGGAACTGTGCGGACACGAAATCTACAGGGGAAAGCGGTCGACGGCAGAAATTCAGGTAAAATATCTGGAGCCTTCGGATGAAATTCTGGAGCTATACAGGAAACAGCTGGATTTGCCTTATGAGATAGAGCATTTGCTTTCGGTGACATGCTGGGAAAAGCTGAAAGAGATGAACTATGTACAGCCAAAGGAGAATGAAGAATTATTTGTTTTGCTGAAAAGATTTTTGGACAGGAAGCGGACAATCGATAATCTGATTGACGATTTTGTAGAAAATGTGGATGTGAGAGATACGATTGTGACGATGAGTCCGATAGACAAAAAGAAGGAACAGATTGCCTGCTGGGTGGCGCAGAGTTCGGAAGCGGAACAAAAGGAATATTTAAAGGGACTGGAGAGAACCATAAGAAAATTGGAAGAGGTGTTCAGATAAAAGAAGAATTGGATGTTCTATAACGCAGCAAAAGGAGCCAGAGCCAAGAGCTTAAAGGTCTATATGGACACCTACAAGCCCGCCTATGCTATCAAGCTCTCTGCCAAAAACTTCGGCTTTGAAGACAATAAAAAAATCGTTCCGCTCTATGCCGCATTTTGTATCTGAAATAGGCATCCATTTTTCCTAAAAGGGCAGTGAATTAATTCAAAACGGGATAAGGAGAACAACCATGTGTGACCCCCAAAACCAATCATCCCCCGCCGCGCAGCAGCCCATGGCAGTGGAACGGCTTCAGCGCACCCGGACCGAGGACGCCCTCTGGCAGGCCGTTGTGGCATTTCAGGGGGAGGCATTTTATACGATATCAGGCCTGCCCTTTTCTTATACGCTGAAACGGGGACGAAGCGGCGACTATAACCGGGAGCTGCTGGTGAGCAGACGCAGGGAGAGCAAGACTCTGGCCTGGAGTTCGGTGGTGCTGGCGTTTCAGAATGCGCTGCAGATGGAGAGGGGCACAGTGATAGGCCGCCCGAAGGAGCTGGGTGATATTCGGGGAATATCCTATATCTATCCGCTGCTGTATCGATGGGGCGTGATACAGGTTCCGGAAATGGCAGCGGAAAAGATGGCTGGAATAGAAAAAGAGACAGAAAAACCTTGCGCTTGCACTTTTTAGTTGTGAATTTGCACTTTTGATTAACTAAAAAATGACATTTGCACTTTTTAATCAAAAATCAATTTGTACTTTTCAATTTAGCAATTATCTGCTACAATACCAATAACAAGTCGGTACCGATTCCTGGCATCCGACAAAGGTAAAATTGTCAATTTGTATAACGGAGCATAAACTGAAGGAATAACAGGAGGATTAAAGGAGTATGTGTGGTATTGTAGGATTTGTGGGAAATCATCAGGCAGCGCCGATTCTGCTGGACGGACTGTCCAAGCTGGAGTACAGAGGTTATGATTCCGCCGGAATGGCGGTGCGGGACGGCGACGGAGCCATCGAAGTAGTGAAAGCAAAGGGACGGCTGAAGATTCTGGCTGAGAAGACCAATGGCGGTCAGGCGCTGGCAGGCGACTGCGGCATCGGCCACACCCGTTGGGCGACCCACGGCGAGCCCTCGGAGAATAATGCCCACCCCCATTGCAGCGACGACGGCAATGTGGTCGGCGTACACAACGGCATCATTGAGAACTATCAGGAGCTGAAGGATAAGCTGCTGCGGAAAGGTTATCAGTTCTATTCCCAGACCGACACCGAGGTGGCGATTAAATTAATTGACTATTATTACAAGAAATACCTGGGCACCCCGGTAGACGCCATCAACCATGCCATGGTGCGTATCCGCGGTTCCTATGCGCTGGCTGTGATGTTTAAAGATTATCCGGAGGAGATCTACGTGGCCCGCAAGGACAGCCCGATGATTCTGGGCGTGGAGAATGGCGAGTGCTTCGTGGCCTCCGACGTTCCCGCCATCCTGAAATATACACGTAATGTCTACTACATCGGCAACCTGGAGCTGGGCCGTCTGCAGAAGGGCAAAATTACCTTCTATAACCTGGATGGCGACGAAATCGAGAAAGAGCCGGTGGAGATTAAATGGGACGCCGAAGCGGCGGAAAAAGCAGGCTTCGAGCATTTCATGATGAAAGAGATCCACGAGCAGCCAAAAGCCTTACAGGATACCCTGAACTCTGTGGTAAAGGATGGCACAATCGATCTGTCCGAGATGGGACTTTCCGAGGAAGAAATCCGCGATATCAGCCAGATATACATGGTGGCCTGCGGCTCCGCATATCATGCGGCCATGTCCGCCCAGTATGTCATCGAGGATCTGGCGAAAATCCCGGTCCGCGTGGAGCTGGCGTCCGAATTCCGCTATCGGACCCTGCTGCTGGACAAAAAGGGACTGGTTATCCTTGTCAGTCAGTCCGGCGAGACCGCAGACACCCTGGCGGCTCTTCGTGAGGCCAAAAGCATGGGTATCCGTACCCTTGCCATCGTAAATGTGGTCGGCTCCTCCATTGCCCGTGAGGCAGACAACGTCTTCTACACCCTGGCCGGTCCGGAGATCTCTGTGGCCACCACTAAGGCCTACAGCACCCAGCTTCTGGCCTGCGACATCCTGGCTGTCCAGTTCGCGAAGGTACGCGGTGCGATCGATGAAGACCGCTACAGGAGCCTGATTGCGGAAATGGGAACCCTGCCGGAGAAAATCACCCGGATACTTCAGGATAAAGAGCGCCTCCAGTGGTTCGCCTCCAAGCAGGCCGCAGCCCACGACGTCTTCTTTATCGGACGCGGCATCGACTACGCCATCTCCCTGGAGGGCAGCCTGAAAATGAAAGAAATCAGCTACATCCACTCCGAGGCCTACGCCGCGGGTGAGCTGAAGCATGGCACCATCAGCCTCATCGAGGACGGCACCCTGGTCATCGGTATCCTGACTCAAAGCGACCTCTACGAAAAGACTGTCAGCAATATGGTCGAGTGCAAGAGCCGCGGCGCCTACCTGATGGGCCTGACCACCTACGGTCATTACAACATTGAAGACACGGCCGACTTCGTCACCTACATCCCGAAGACCGATGAACACTTCGCGGCCTCCCTGGCCGTGATCCCACTCCAGCTCATCGGATACTACGTATCCGTAGCGAGAGGCCTGGACGTCGATAAGCCCCGGAACCTGGCGAAGAGCGTAACGGTAGAGTAATAAATAGTAGTAAGCAAAATATAGAAACTATATCCCGGACAGGAGAAGAACCGCTCCCTACCGGAACGTTAGTTGATTTTCCGTAGCGACGAGCAGGCTGGCAGCGCCCGAAGGAGCCACTGTCTGAGGCCCTTTAGGGCCGAGTTTGGCAGTCGGGCGCGAATAAGCCGCCTGCGAGGAGTAGGAAAATCTGCGTGTTCCGGTAGGGAGCGGTTCTTCTCCTGTCCGTACACAAGCTAAATCCTTTTATACTCCGCCTCTTCCCTGCACAGAAACCCGATTTCCCGGGGAGCGATAGGAAAAGGCAGCGGTAGCTCGATGAGAGAACCGCTATGCAGCTCCGTCTGCACAAACTGCCGTATCACACCTGCGATCCCCAACCCCACCCGGGCGAAATCAATGAGCAGATCCATAGAAGTTGTCTCCAACACATTTTCCGGAAACAGCGTATGCTCCTTCATATGCGCGTCCAGATACTGCCGGGTCAGATTCTCCCGATTCAGCAGCATCAGGACGCCATTTTTTATGAAAGAAACAGAATCCTCAGCAGTCAGATTCTCGGGAACAGGCTGCCCCAGCTGCCGGGCCAGATTGTCGAGATAATCCCGGGTAGTCACAAACGTATCCTGGATCTCCATGACCGGAGAGAAGAGCAGCGTCCCGGTCTCCTCCGGCCGCCCGGTCAGTCCCAGATCCAGCTCTCTGTTTTCCAGCATCTGCAAAGTCTGGTTAGTGGCCTGGCAGGAAATGGTGACCCGCAGGTGCGGATGGGTTTTGATAAAATCCTTAAGCCGGGGCATCAGAACATATTTACAGAGGGTTGAGCTGGCTCCGATGCGCAGCTGCCCTATGCCCAGCTCCCGGCGGAGACGCAGCTGATTTTCCGCATTCTCCAGGGTCTGGAAGGCTGATTTTACATGGGAGAAAAGCAGTTCCCCGTCTTCGGTCAGCTGGACCCCCCGGGAGGACCGGGTAAAGAGAGCCGTGTTCATAGACTGCTCCAGCTTTCGGATAGACTTGCTGACTGCGGGCTGGCTGATAAAGAGTTCGTCGGCGGCGTGAGAAATATTGCCGGTCAGGGCGACCGTGTAGAAAATGCGGTAGAGGGATAGATTCTGGTTCATGATTCAAATCCTTTCTATAAAAAAGAGAGAAGCCTGACGCTGCAAAGAATTTCTGCAGGAATCCTCAGGTTATTCCTAATCCTTTGAAACATAACTTATAGTTATAATAAATATTATTAATATGTATTTTGATTATATCAATAAATGTGCTAGAATACAAGAAGCTGAAAATAAAGACTGCATACCCGAAAGGAGCTTATTTCCACAGATATGCAGAAACTACAGATAAAAGGAGAACAAAATCATGGGAATGACAATGACACAGAAGATCCTCGCAGCCCACGCAGGACTTCCCGAGGTAAAAGCGGGACAGCTCATCGAGGCCGATCTGGATCTGGTTCTGGGAAATGATATCACCACACCGGTAGCTATCCGCGAGATGCAGAAGCTGAACAGACAGGACGTATTTCATAAGGACAAAATCGCCCTGGTTATGGATCATTTTATTCCGAACAAGGACATCAAATCCGCGGAAAACTGCAAATGCGTCCGTGAATTTGCCTGTCGTCAGGAGGTAACCAATTACTTCGACGTGGGAGAGATGGGCATCGAGCATGCGCTGCTTCCGGAAAAAGGACTGACCGTAGCAGGCGACTGCATTATCGGTGCAGATTCACACACCTGTACCTACGGAGCCCTGGGCGCGTTTTCCACTGGTGTGGGAAGCACCGACATGGCAGCAGGCATGGCCACCGGCAAGGCCTGGTTCAAGGTACCGTCCGCCATTAAATTCAATATCGTAGGCAAGCCCTCCAAATGGGTCAGCGGTAAAGATGTAATCCTGCACATCATCGGCATGATCGGCGTAGACGGCGCCCTTTATAAATCCATGGAATTCGTGGGCGAGGGAATCAAAAATCTGTCTATGGATGACCGATTCACCATCGCTAACATGGCCATCGAGGCAGGCGGCAAGAACGGCATCTTCCCGGTGGATGAGAAGACCATTGCTTATATGAAGGAGCATTCAAAGAGGGAATATAAGATTTACGAGGCAGACCCGGACGCAGAGTACGATGAGGAGTACACCATCGATCTGAGCGAATTAAAGTCCACCGTCGCATTCCCGCATCTGCCGGAGAATACGAAGACCATCGACGAAATCACCGATCCGGTAGAGATCGATCAGGTAGTCATCGGTTCCTGTACCAATGGACGTATCGACGATCTGCGTGCAGCCGCTGAGATTCTGAAAGGCCGCAAGGTGAAGAAGGGACTTCGCTGCATCGTGATTCCGGGAACCCAGAAGATCTACATGGACGCCATGGACGAGGGACTCTTAAAGATCTTCATCGAGGCGGGCGCTGTGGTCAGCACACCCACCTGCGGACCCTGCCTGGGCGGATATATGGGAATTCTGGCAGCAGGCGAGCGCTGCGTATCCACCACCAACCGGAACTTTGTAGGTCGTATGGGACACGTGGATTCCGAGGTATATCTGGCAAGCCCGACGGTAGCCGCAGCCAGCGCCGTGACCGGACGCATCAGCGCACCGGCAGAGCTTGGATTATAGGAGGAAGAAAAGATGCAGGCAAAAGGAAAAGTATTTAAATACGGAGACAATGTAGATACAGACGTAATCATTCCCGCCAGATATCTGGCCATCGCAGACCCCAGGGAGCTGGCGGAGCACTGCATGGAGGATATCGACAGGGATTTTGTAAAGAAGGTACAGCCCGGCAATATCATGGTGGCAGGCAAGAACTTCGGCTGCGGCTCATCTCGTGAGCATGCGCCGCTGGTCATCAAGGTGTCCGGCATTTCCTGCGTTATCGCGGAGACCTTCGCGCGTATCTTTTACCGCAACGCCATCAATATCGGACTTCCGATCATTGAGTGTCCGGAGGCGGCAAAGAATATTCAGGACGGAGACGAGGTAGAGGTGGACTTCGACAGCGGTATCATTTACAACCGCACCAGCGGCAAGCAGTACCAGGGTCAGGCCTTCCCGGAATTTATGCAGAAGATTATTAAGGCCGAGGGACTGATCAATTATATCAATCAGAAATAGAATATCGCGATTCGCTTCCTATCGGTGGTGTTCTGCGGATATTTTATAACATAAGAAAGGCATGAGATTTTGAAATTGACAGATTTTCAGAATCTCATGCTTTTTCTGTGGCTTTTGTTTCTTTCATTTTATGTCGGCGGCGTAAACAGTGGCAGCTCCGGAGGCGCGAAGCTGAAGGAAAAGAAGCAGATGACGAGGAGAAGCAGCAGCACATAGACCGCCAGCAGCGGCAGCCTGAGGCCGGGGCAGCGCACTTCAAAGCAGCGGGACAGAAAAAAGGTCTGCAGGACGCTGAAGATAAAGATCAGAATATCCAGCGCCAGAAAATCCCGCCCCAACAGTCCGGTGTAAGTGAAAAAAGCGGACGCGATAAAAAACATTCCAATGCAGACCGCCAGAAGCCGGGACGTGAGAAAATGCCCGGAGGTCTTATACAGCACGATGATTTCAAAAAAGGTATAGAGCAGCACAGGAAAAAACAAAAGCTTTAAGTGTTCCCAGACTGACTCATTGACTGGTGAGTAGAGAGCCACAAAAGGGTTTTCCCCGCTCCATTCATAGGTGAAGTGTAACAGCGTGCCGATGATCAGCGTAAACAGAATCCCGGCAGCCAGGTTGATGCGCTCACGGATTTTCATAAAAGTACTCCTTCGGATAACAGCTTCCATTAAATTTAGAACAGAAAATGCTCCAAAATGTCTGTCCTCTGAAAAATATTTTTTGTTTATTTCACTGGAATTATTCACGAAAAGGATAAAACAGGAAAATAAATACAAAAAATGTTACAAAATTATTACGGAAGGCTTGACGGAGCAGACAATCATTTCTATAATGGGCGTATGAACAGACTAAGAGATGGTGCAATCGTGCTGGGATTGGCAGGCATGCTTTTGATGGTGTCCGCCGATACGAAGGATGTGGAAGCGAAAATCTCTTACGAAAGTGAAAATATTGATAGATCGACAGAAGATGATGCCGCCGGAGCGCTCCGTGGAATCGGAACAGAGCTGCTTGGCGCTGTGGCGGAGAACCGTGTAGATTCCGGTCGGATGCGGCAGGCTTACGCAGAGGCGCAGGCAGACTGGCCGGAGGAAGAGGCGCAGCAGGAGACAGTTTCCGATATAGAAAATGAAGTTGAAAAAACGGAGGAAGAGATAGATCAGACCGTAGTTTCGGAGGAAGAAACAGCAGAGACAGAACCGGTGACAGAAGCTGCCGCAGTGCAGCCGGAACTGGTTGTCCCGGAGAATAGCATTTACGTCATCACCGCGGAGGACTATGACGCCCTCCTGCGCATCGTGGAAGCCGAAGCCTCCGGCGAGGATGAGACAGGCCGTCTGCTGGTGGCCAACGTGGTCCTGAACCGCGTCCGAAGCGCAGCCTTTCCGAATACAGTAAGCGAAGTCGTCTACCAGCGGAAGAACGGCAAAGCCCAGTTCTCACCGGTACACACCGGCAAGATAGCGCGCGTCACCGTCTCCGACGCCACCCGCGCCGCCGTAGCCCGGGCTCTGACCGGCGAGGACGTCTCCGAAGGCGCTCTCTATTTCGTAAACCCCACCCTGGCCGACGCCGGAAACCTTCAGTGGTTCCGGGAGCACCTGACGCTGCTCTTTGCCTACCATGGGCATGAGTTTTATTTATAAAGGGGTTGACAATAACAGTGACATTTGCTATCCTAGACTACAGATATTAGATAAATGCGAGGACGAGGAGTAGTACGATTCCCTTGGAGTTCAGAGAGCTGCTGGCTGGTGTGAAGCAGCGGAAGAGAGAATGGGAACTGACCTCAGAGCGGCTGTCCGAAATCCGATGTCTGATTTTCAGAAAATCGGAAAGTAGACGCAGACGGAGCCCGACCGTTACAGCGGGGAGGATATAAGGTTCGATAATTGTATTGATGAAGAATCCGTATCCGATGAGAGTGTGAATGAGATTCACGAAAATGGAGTGGTACCGCGTAAGGCGAATAAGTCTTCCGTCTCCGTTGGCAGCAGGCTGACGGAGGCGGATTTTTTTACGCGAGCAACGAGTCAAAGTCGCGAAGCGTATTTTATCTCGTTGCGGAAATCCACGTTCCTGTAGGTTGCCATACCGCATATCTATTATCGAAATGCAGAATAACACAACACACAGAACAAAAGGAGAGAAAACATCATGATGAATTACAGGAAATACCAGAGACAGTACTTTTTACCGCCGTACCCCTGTATGAAGTGGGCCGAGAAGGATTACGTAGACAAGGCTCCCGTATGGTGCAGCGTGGATCTGCGTGAC
The DNA here is from genome assembly GCF_051972735.1 of Laedolimicola sp. Taxonomy (NCBI): domain Bacteria; kingdom Bacillati; phylum Bacillota; class Clostridia; order Lachnospirales; family Lachnospiraceae; genus Laedolimicola; species Laedolimicola sp. The sequence continues at coordinate 15,202 of NZ_JBOKYU010000018.1, forward strand.
GGCAACCAGGCGCTGGTGGTTCCCATGACTCTGGAGCAGAAGGTGGGCTTTTTCAAGCTCCTCTGCAAAGTAGGCTTCAAGGAGATCGAGGTGGGCTTCCCGGCGGCGTCTGAGACCGAGTATGAGTTCCTGCGTACCCTGATTGAGCAGGATCTGATTCCGGACGACGTGACTATCCAGGTACTGACCCAGGCCAGAGAGCACATCATCCGCAAAACCTTTGCGGCGCTGGAGGGCGCAAAGCAGGCCATTGTTCATGTATACAATTCCACTTCCGTGGCACAGCGGGAGCAGGTATTCCATAAATCCAAAGAAGAGATCCTGAAGATCGCCGTGGACGGCGCGGAGCTTCTGATGAAGCTGGCGGACGAGACTGAGGGTAACTTCCGTTTCGAGTACAGCCCGGAGAGCTTCACCGGAACGGAGCCGGAGTACGCGCTGGAGGTATGTAATGCCGTTCTGGATGTATGGAAGCCTACCGCAGATAAGAAGGCCATCATCAACCTCCCGGTTACTGTACAGCACTCCATGCCCCATGTATACGCAAGCCAGGTGGAGTACATGTGCGAGAACCTGAAATACCGCGAGAACGTTATCGTCTCCCTGCATCCCCACAATGACCGTGGCTGCGGCGTGGCGGACACTGAGATGGGCCTGCTGGCTGGCGCTGATCGTGTGGAGGGAACCCTGTTTGGCAACGGCGAGCGTACCGGTAATGTGGATGTGGTAACCCTGGCCATGAACATGTATTCCCAGGGCGTGGATCCGAAGATGGACTTCAGCAACATGCCGGAGATCTGCGAGGCTTATGAGAAGTTCACGGGCATGAAGGTCAATGAGAGAAGCCCCTACGCAGGAGCGCTGGTATTCGCAGCCTTCTCCGGTTCCCATCAGGACGCCATCGCCAAGGGCATGAACTACCGTGTGGAGAACGATCCGGAGCACTGGACCGTACCGTACCTGCCCATCGATCCCACCGACGTGAGCCGCAACTACGACGCAGACGTCATCCGTATCAACAGCCAGTCCGGCAAGGGCGGCGTGGGCTACATTCTGGAGCACAACTTCGGTCTCAATCTGCCGCCGAAGATGCGCGAGGCTATGGGCTACGCAGCCAAGGACGCGTCCGATCACCAGAACAAGGAGCTGATGCCGGAGGAGATCTTCGAGATCTTCAAGAAGAAGTTCGAGGGCATTACGGCTCCCTACAATATTACGGAAGTACATTTCAAGCAGGTGGACGGTATCACCGCAGAGGTACATACCGAGTACCGGGGAGAAAAGCAGGTTCTCTACGCTACCGGAAACGGTCGTCTGAACGCAGTCAGCAATGCGCTTAAGAAGGGATACGGCCTGGAGTACAGCCTGGTTACTTATCAGGAGCACGCTCTGGAGCAGAGCTCCAGCTCCCGCGCTATCGCCTATGTGGGTCTCCAGAAGCCGGACGGAACCCTGGCCTGGGGCGCAGGCGTGGACCCGGATATCATCCGTGCCTCCATCGACGCGCTGCTGACAGCCATCAACAATTCCGTGGCATAGAAAACAGGATAAAAACAAGCGGAAAAATGAGGTCTCTCCACGTTCAGAGGCCTCATTTTATATGTACGTCTGTGGCGGACATGCTGTGCCAAAACTGTGGTTTTTCAAAGTCCTGTGGAAATGCCGGATAGAATGGACTATAATACAAAATAAGAAGAAAAAAGGAAAGGAAAGAAACGGGTATGCGGATCGCACTGGCACAGACGGAGCCTCTCTGGGAGGCAAAATACGAAAATTTTGAGCGCGCGGAGCGCTTTTTGCAAGAAGCGAGAGAAGGACAGGCGGAGCTTGTCCTATTTCCGGAAATGAGCATGACCGGCTTTTCCATGCATCCGGAGAAGATCGGGGAACCGGCGGAGGAGCCGGAGACGCTGAACTATTTTGCGAAAAAGGCGGTGGAATACGGCCTCTACATCGGTGTGGGTTACGTAGAATACCGGGAGCCCAAGTCCTATAACCGTTACGCAATGATAAGTCCCAAGGGCGAGCTTCTGACGGATTACCGGAAGATCCATCCCTTTACCTTCGGAACAGAATCGGTGCATTACGCAGGCGGCGATTCCCTAAGTTTCTGTAAGGTAGGCGACTGGACCATAGCTCCCTTTATCTGCTATGATCTGCGCTTTCCGGAGATCTTTCAGCTTGCCTCCCCACAGGCGGAGCTTATCGTGGTTCCCGCCAACTGGCCGGAGGACCGGGTGGAGCATTTCAAGACCCTTTTAAAAGCCCGCGCCATCGAGAATCAGTGTTACATCGCCGGAATCAACCGGGTAGGACATGCCAGAACCTCGGTGTACAGCGGGGATTCCATGATTGTAGATCCGTTGGGACGGGAATTGGCCCATGGCGGAAGAACGGAAGAACTGCTGGTGGCTGACCTGGATCTGGAAATGGTGCGGAAATACCGGGCAGCGTTCCCGGCAAAGATTGACCGGAAGCCGGAGCTGTACCGAAAGCTGGCGGATGGGCTGCATATTTAACTTTTGACGTAATGATTTAACGTAATAAAGAGCTGCGCATTGACGCGGTTCCTATGATCTGATATAATAAGCGGGAATTTTGTGAGAACAAAGAATCACGATTTGCGATCTCGCTCCTGAAAAAGGGCAGTTCAGCAGATGCAGTGATCAGAATACAAGAAAAGGGGACGACTACTATGGATTTGTTATACAGAAGTACCAGAGATTCCAGTGTGCAGGTAACTGCTTCCCAGGCTATCTTAAAGGGCCTTTCCGCGGACGGCGGTCTGTTTGTGCCGATGGAGATTCCGGCGCTGAATGTAAGTCTGGATGAGCTGGCAAAGATGAGCTATCAGGAGACAGCTTACGCGGTTATGAGCAAGTTCCTGACGGATTTTACAGAGGAGGAGCTGAAGCACTGCATCGACAGCGCTTACGACGAGAAGTTTGATACGCCGGAGATCGCGCCGCTTGTGAAGGCGGACGGCGCTTATTTCCTGGAGCTGTTCCATGGTTCCACCATCGCGTTCAAGGATATGGCGCTCTCCATCCTGCCCCATCTGATGACCGTTTCCGCAAAGAAGAATCAGGTGAAAAATGAGATCGTGATCCTGACCGCTACCTCCGGCGATACCGGCAAGGCAGCTATGGCAGGCTTCGCCGATGTGCCGGGTACCAGAATTGTGGTATTCTACCCGAAGAACGGCGTCAGCCCCGTACAGGAGAAGCAGATGGTGACCCAGAAGGGTAAGAATGTGAAGGTCATCGGTATCCATGGCAATTTTGATGACGCCCAGAGCGGCGTGAAGGCCATCTTTGGCGACAAGGATCTGGCGAAGGAAATGGACGCGGCAGGCTTCCAGTTTTCTTCTGCAAACTCTATCAACATTGGCCGTCTGGTTCCGCAGATTGTATATTATGTATATGCTTACGCGAAATTATATGCAAATGGCGAGATTGAAAAGGATGAGAAGATCAACGTGGTGGTTCCCACCGGCAACTTCGGCAATATTCTGGCGGCATATTACGCAAAGCAGATGGGTATGCCCATTGAGAAGCTGATTTGTGCCTCCAATGACAATAAGGTGCTGTATGATTTCTTCCGGACCGGAAGCTACGACCGGAACCGGAAATTTGTGCTGACCACTTCCCCGTCCATGGACATTCTGATTTCCAGCAATCTGGAGCGTCTGATTTACCGCATCGCCGGTCACGACGACAAAGCGGACGCGGCGTTCATGAAGTCCTTAAGCGAGAATGGCAAGTATGAGATTACACCGGCCATGCGGGAGAAGCTGGGTGATTTCTATGGCAATTACGCGACTGAGGCGGAGGCTGCGAAGACGATTCATGATCTGTATGATGAGAACGGCTATGTCATCGATACCCACACAGCGGTAGCGGACTGTGTATACAAGAAATATCAGGCAGAGACCGGCGATCGGACCAAGTCTGTGATCGCGTCTACCGCAAGCCCCTTTAAGTTCACCAGAAGCGTCCTGGAGGCCATGGGCGTGGACTGCGAGGGTAAGGATGACTTCGCACTGGCGGATGAATTGTCGAAGCTGTCCGGTGTGGAGGTTCCGAAGGCAGTGGAAGAGATCCGCACCGCGCCGGTTCTGCATGATACCGTAGTGGAGGTACCGGAGATGAAGGCGGCTGTAAAGGCATTTCTCGGTATGTAAGCTCAAAAAAAGAAAAGGAAGCGCTGTCCCCGGGAGAGAGGGCAGCCAAAGGTAAAAACATGGATAATATATGGAGCTTTCTGGATATTATTTTTGTGGGAGCCGGCGTCTATATGCTGTATGCCTGGTTTCTTATGAAAAAAAAGGGCGAAATTAAGCAGGAAGTCCTGATGAGTAAGGATATTGAATTGAAAAAGTGTAAGGATTTGGAAGGCTACAAGGCTTACATAGCGCCGAAGATGCTGGTGTTTGGAGTGGGTGCGGTAGCTTATGGCGGCATGGGGCTGGTCAATAGCTATGTGACACCGCTTCCCTCTATGCTTTACAATGTAATGATGTTTGTATTTCTGCTGATCCTGATCTGGTTCGCGCTGATGGCGCGAAAGGGAACCGAAAAGTTCTGGTAAAATATGTGAGGATCCCGGCAGAATGAAAAAGCTGCCGGGATTTTTATACGAAAAACAGCCTTCGGATCAGAAATACAGAAATCTGACCGCCGAAGGCTGTATCATTTTCCGGGAGAAAGCGGATTAGCGCTCAGCGAGCTTCACATACTCCTGCCGCTCGGCCACGCTCTTATATGCCGGACGGATGATCTTGCCGTTATTCGCCAGCTCCTCGATGCGGTGGGCGCTCCAGCCTACGATACGGGCCATGGCGAAGATCGGGGTGTAGAGCTCCAGGGGAAGATCCAGCATGCTGTATACAAAGCCGCTGTAGAAGTCCACATTGGCGCTGACGCCTTTGTAGATTTTGCGTTCCTCGCCGATGATCTGGGGGGCCAGCCGTTCCACCATGGAATAAAGGGCGAATTCCTCTTCCCGTCCCTTTTCCACGGAGAGACGCTTGACAAAGGATTTGAAGATGTTCGCACGGGGGTCGGAGAGGGAGTAGACCGCATGGCCCATTCCATAGATGAGGCCTGCATGGTCAAAGGCTTCCTTGTGGAGCAGAGCACGCAGATAAGCGCTTACCTCTTCCTCATTGGTCCAGTCCTTCACCTGCTGCTTCATATCCTCGAACATCCGCACCACCTTGATATTCGCGCCGCCGTGCCGGGGACCCTTTAAGGAGCCCAGAGAGGCAGCCACCGAGGAGTAGGTGTCGGTACCGGAGGAAGAGACCACATGGGTGGTGAAGGAGGAGTTATTACCGCCGCCGTGCTCCATATGAAGCACCAGGGCGATGTCGAGAATCTTGGCCTCAAAGTCTGTGTACCTGCTGTCGGGACGCAGGGTGTAAAGAATATTCTCCGCTGTAGACAGCTCCGGCTTCGGCGGGTGGATGTAGAGACTCTTGCCATCGTGGTAATGGGCGTAAGCCTGATAGCCATAGACCGAGAGCATCGGGAACAGGGCGATGAGCTGCAGGGACTGGCGAAGTACGTTGGGAATAGAGATGTCGTCGCCACGGTTGTCGTAGGAGTACAGGGTCAGGACGCTTCTGGCCAGGGTGTTCATCATATCCTTGCTGGGAGCTTTCATAATGATATCTCTGACAAAATGGGTGGGCAGGGAACGGTAGGAGCCCAGAAGCTCCCGGAAGGAAGTAAGCTCCCCGGGATTCGGCAGTTCCCCAAAGAGCAGCAGATAGGTGATTTCCTCGAAGCCGAAGCGGCCTTCCGATACGAAGCCACGCACCAGCTCCTCGATATCCATGCCCCGGTAGAACAGCTTTCCCTCGCAGGGAACCAGCTTACCGTCCACCATATCGTAGGCGTGAATCTCGCCGATCTCCGTGAGACCGGCCAGCACGCCCTGACCGCTGATGTCGCGCAGTCCCCGTTTTACATCGTATTTTTTATAAAGCTCTGTGTTAATCTGGCTGGTTTTCTCGCTTAAGCGGGAGAGATCCAGAATTTCGGGTGTGATTTCGGAGTATGAATTGATCTGCATGGGCAAAAGCTCCTTTCTAAAATATAACAGGTGTTCTGTTGATAACGGGTGATTTGCGATGCTCAGATATGTCTGCCGGGCGGATATGAAAGAGTATTCATTGAATTACTTTGCACAGACACTGTTCCGCCGCGTATTGGAGTTATCATAACATAAAGTGGACAGAAAATCATGCGAAAACAGAAAATTTACAGAATTTTAAGAAATTGGTAACAAATGAGAATGCGGACGAACGGATACAACTTTCCGCAGGCGAGCTAGCTCTCCTACAGAAAGTTGCATCCTTTTTTACTGCGCGTCAATTCTGGCGAAATAAATTGTATTATTTTAAGTACTTTTCCTTGACTTTTTTTTCACAAGATGTGATAATAAGTGGCGTGGGCGGGTAAGCCCTGTATGCAGGATGGCAGCTACATGCAGAGGGACCCTTTAGTTGACACATATAATACAAAGAAAGAGGTCGAGTGAAAGATGGCAAAGATTGATTTAACTCAGTATGGTATCACAGGTACCACAGAGATCGTACACAATCCTTCTTACGAGATGCTTTTCGAAGAGGAGACAAAGCCGGGTCTGGAAGGCTTTGAAAAGGGCCAGGAGAGCGAGCTTGGCGCAGTGAACGTTATGACAGGTATTTATACTGGACGTTCCCCCAAAGATAAATTCATCGTTATGGATGAGAATTCCAAGGACACCGTATGGTGGACATCCGAGGAGTATCCGAACGATAACCATCCGGCAACTCAGGAAGCATGGGCTGCAGTAAAGGATATCGCAAAGAAAGAGCTGTCCGATAAGAAGCTGTACGTAGTAGACGCATTCTGCGGCGCAAACAAGGACACACGCATGGCTATCCGTTTTATCGTAGAGGTAGCTTGGCAGGCTCATTTCGTTACCAATATGTTTATTCAGCCGACCGCTGAGGAGCTGGAGAACTTTGAGCCGGACTTCGTTGTATACAACGCATCCAAGGCAAAGGTAGAGAACTACAAGGAGCTGGGTCTGAACTCTGAGACCGCAGTTATGTTCAACATCACCAGCCGTGAGCAGGTTATCGTCAATACCTGGTACGGCGGAGAGATGAAGAAGGGTATGTTCTCCATGATGAACTACTATCTGCCGCTGAAGGGCATCGCTTCCATGCACTGCTCTGCAAACACAGATATGGAAGGAAAGAACACCGCTATCTTCTTCGGTCTTTCCGGAACAGGTAAGACAACTCTGTCTACCGACCCGAAGCGTCTTCTGATCGGTGATGACGAGCACGGCTGGGACGACAACGGCGTATTCAACTTCGAGGGCGGCTGCTATGCAAAGGTTATCAACCTGGACAAAGAGTCTGAGCCGGATATCTACAATGCCATCAAGAGAAACGCTCTTCTGGAGAACGTAACTCTGGACAAGGACGGCAAGGTTGACTTCGCAGATAAGAGTGTTACAGAGAATACACGTGTATCTTACCCGATTAATCACATCGAGAAGATCGCGCAGAATGTAAATGTTATTTCTTCCGGTCCGGACGCGAAGAACGTTATCTTCCTGTCCGCAGACGCATTCGGCGTACTTCCGCCGGTATCCGTTCTGACGCCGGAGCAGACTGAGTACTACTTCCTGTCCGGATTCACTGCAAAGCTTGCAGGAACCGAGCGTGGAATCACAGAGCCGACACCGACCTTCTCCGCATGCTTCGGCCAGGCATTCCTGGAGCTGCATCCGACCAAGTACGCTCATGAGCTGGTTAAGAAGATGAAGAAGAGCGGCGCTAAGGCATACCTGGTAAATACAGGATGGAACGGCACAGGCAAGCGTATCTCCATCAAGGATACCCGTGGAATCATCGACGCTATCCTGAACGGCGATATTCTGAACGCAGAGACCAAGACCATTCCGTACTTCAACTTTGAGGTACCGACAGCTCTTCCGGGAGTTGATGCAGGCATTCTGGATCCGCGTGATACATACGCAGATGCTGCAGAGTGGGATGCAAAGGCTAAGGATCTGGCACAGCGTTTCATCAAGAACTTTGCAAAATATGAGAGCAACGCAGACGGCAAGGCACTGGTTGCAGCAGGTCCGCAGCTCTAATTTATACAAAGGGATTGACAGGAAAAAAAGAACATGTTAGAATGACTCCATTAAAACCCGAAAGGGAAGTGGATTTTTCCGGAGTGATTCTGCTTTTCGCCACACAGATATGAGAGATCATATCTGTGTGGTATTTTTATGCGGGAAAATAAGAGGAGATACGAAATGAACGATGCTTTCATGAAAGAGAAACCGATTCTGGGTCTGGTGCTTTCGATGTCCCTGCCCATGGTGCTTTCCATGCTGGTCAATTCCCTGTACAATATCGTGGACAGCTATTTTGTAGCCAGCATCAGCGAGGAGGCCATGACGGCCCTGTCCCTGGTCTATCCGATTCAAAATCTGATCAATGCGATTACCATCGGCTTTGGCGTCGGCATCAACGCCACCATTGCCTTCTATCTGGGGGCACAGCGAAAGGAGCAGGCGGATCGGGCGGCTTCTGCCGGCTTTTTCATCAATGCGGTTCAGAGCCTGATTCTGATGCTCATCTGTCTGCTGGTGATGCCGGGCTTTCTGCGGTTGTATTCGAAGGATACAGGGGTTATCGACTATGCGCTGCGGTATTCTCGCATCGTTTTTGCCTTTGCGGTGATGATTTCCTTTAGCCTGAGCTTTGAGAAAATCTTTCAGGCAGTAGGAAGGATGAAGGTGTCCATGGTAAGCCTCATGGCAGGCTGTATCAGCAATATTATTCTGGATCCGTTGCTGATCTTCGGCGTTGGACCCTTTCCGGCTATGGGTATCGAGGGCGCGGCCCTGGCAACGGGCATCGGACAGACCGTCAGTGTGGCTGTGTATCTGATCATTTATGTTGTACGCCCGATTCCGGTGCGAATCACCAGAAAAGCCCTGAGCCTTGAAAAGGATGTGCTGAGCCGTATCTATAGCGTGGGCATTCCGGCCACCCTGAATCTTGCGGTACCATCTCTGACAATTTCCGCATTAAACGCGGTTCTTGCCGGATTTTCAGACGTCTATGTGCTGGTGCTGGGCGTATATTATAAACTACAGACCTTCCTGTATCTGACCGCAAATGGCATCGTGCAGGGCATCCGCCCGTTAGTCGGCTATAACTACGGCGCGGGCGAGGAGCAGCGGGTGCGGAAGATTTACCGGACGGCGCTTAGCCTGGCGGCGGTGATCATGGCCTTCGGTACAGTCATCTGCGTCCTGTTCCCGAACCAGCTGTTCAGCCTCTTTACGGAAAATGCCGCGACAGTGCAGATGGGAGCCGAAGCTCTGCGCATCATTTCTCTGGGCTTTCTGGTATCCTCTGTGTCCATTATCTCCGGCGGCGTGCTGGAGGGGCTGGGCCTGGGCGTGCCGTCCCTGATAATCTCCCTGCTCCGCTACCTGGTACTCCTGGTTCCGGCAGGCTTCATCCTGAGCCGCTTCCTGGGCGCAGCAGGCGTCTGGCACGGCTTCTGGCTGACCGAATGGGCGACCGCGGCGGCCGCGTTTGTGATTTACAAAAAAGCGGTAAGTAAGCTTTTTGCTAACCATTCATAGCCACTATTCCGCGAGGTGTATGACTGAGAACAAAGTGAACAGTAATAATTTTTTCTGTTGCCAAATAGTATCATTTGCAGTATAATAATTTCATGAGTTGAGTAACTTATAAGTGAAACGGAATGAATTCCTGGGGTGTGCGTGAACCCGCTATTTTGAACCTACATTTACGTTCATGGGATTCCAATATCTCTGTCCCGGATGTCAGGCCTCCGAATGTGCAGTGGAAGGCAGAAAGGCAGTTGAGGTTACCCACCTAGCATTAGCTAGGCGTCAAAATCGCGGAAACGGCACTTTGGGTTTACAAGAAAGATAAGGGCAGTCGGAGACGGCTGCCTTTTCTTGTGCTTTTCGCAGAAAATGGGGGACGGATGGACAAGAGGAAGCTTTGGAAAATGAAACTTGGGCTGCTGGCGCTGGGAATTATGGTGCTGGGTGGGATGATAAGCCTGCAAAAGAGAAGCGACGGAACCGGGTCGGAATCCGAGACACAGAACCAGAACATAGAATTGGAAGAAAATGAAATTCAAGGAACAGACGCAGAGAAAGCGGCAGAACCGGAAAACACAGAGCCGGAGCCGCTGCCCTACACCGGACAAATCCGCGTTCTTTTAAAGACGGACGGCTTCGCGGAAACCCTTCATGAAAAAGTAAGCCTTGCATCGGAACATGGTTCCGAATTGACGTTGACAGACCGGGAGACAGGTGAAAAACTGGATTCTGGCAGCCAGCTGGAGCTGACCCGGGAGGACGGCGTCCTGTTCCTGAACGGAGAACCGCTGGCGGAGACGCCCATCTGCCTGCGCGTTACCGGGGAAGACGCCCGCATCCGGGTGAATTCCCTGATCCGCAGCGGCGGTCATCCGGTCTACGAGGGCGCACTGGAGCTATGGCCGACCGACGAGGGCTTCTATCTGGTCAATGAGGTGCCCCTGGAGACATATCTGGCCTATGTGGTGCCCAGTGAGATGCCATCCGGCTATCATATGGAAGCCCTGAAGGCCCAGGCGGTCTGCGCCCGGACCTATGCGTATCAGGAACTTTCCACATACGCCTACCCGGACTGCGAGGCTCATGTGGACGACAGTGTCAGCTTCCAGGTTTACGGCAACACGGGCCGGACCGCCGGCACAGATCGGGCGGTGGCAGAAACCGCCGGGCAGATTCTGACCTGTCAGGGCAGTCCGATTACGGCATACTATTTTTCCACATCCTGCGGCGCAACCGGCAATCAGGAGGTCTGGTGGGACGGCGATCAGACAGCGACACCCTATCTGGCCGGAAAGACCGTGGACGCAGCCGGGGAAGCGGTAGATTTAAGTAAGGAAGAAGAATTTAACGCATTTCTTGAGGCGGATCACCCGGACGGCTATGACGCGGATATCAGCTGGTACCGCTGGGAGACGGAGATTGACAACAAGACACTCTCGGAAAATCTGAATCAGGCGTTGGCAGGGCGTATCGCGGCCAATCCGAACGCTGTCCTGACCCGCCTGGGAAGCCGTCTGGAAAGCCGTACCATCAAAACCATCGGGCGGATCCGGGGCATCGACGTGCTGGAGAGAAACGAGGGTGGAGCTGTTACAAAGCTTCAGATTCGCGGCAGCCGTCATACCATCGAGGTCAGCACCGAGTACAATGCCAGGGCCCTTCTGAATGTACAGGGCGGAAGCATCCGGCGAAGGGATGGCAGCAGGGTGGAGGGCGGCATGCTGCTGCCCAGCGCCTGCATGAGGATTACGCCTCTGTTTGATGAAAAGGGCGAGCTGTCCGGCTGGCGGTTCACAGGCGGTGGCTATGGCCATGGCGTGGGCTTAAGCCAAAACGGGGCCAACGGTATGGCGAAGCAGGGAAAAGGCTACGGAGAAATCCTGCATTTTTTCTACACAGATGTGGAATTGACGGATATCAGGGAGATGTGATAATATATAAGATACGGTTAAAAGATTCGAGAATATGACGGGGGAATCATGAAGTTTGTGAAAAAATGCATAAAGTTAATCATGGGCTTTTTGAATGCCATGCAGGAGGACTGTGTGGGGGCGTATGCAGCGCAGACTGCATACTTCATTATGCTGTCCTTTTTCCCGTTTATCATCCTTTTGGTGACGCTGGTACAGTATACCTCCCTGACGCCTGCGGATATCTATAAAGCGGCACAGATGATTTTTCCCCCCAGCATGGATTCGTTCGTGCTGGGAATTATAGACGAGGTATACAGCAAGACGGCAGTTACCATTTCCCTGTCCGCGATCATGACAGCCTGGTCCGCAGGTAAGGGCTTTATGGGTCTGATACAGGGGATGAATATGATTTACAATGTGGAGGAGCGCAGAAATTATATCATTCTGCGGCTGCAGTCCGCGTTATATACGATGGTTTTCGTGGTGGCGATTATCCTGTCCCTGGTGGTTCTGGTTTTTGGCAATTCCCTGCACGAGATGGTGATGGAATACATTCCGATTCTGACCTATGTGACGGAGATTATCCTGAAAATGAAAGGCATGGTGTCCGTCGGGATCCTGGCGGTACTCTTTATGGTGCTGTACCGTTTTGTGCCGAACCGGAAGGTGCGGCTCATCCGGCAGGCTCCGGGCGCGGCTTTCGCGGCGGTGTGCTGGTATGTATTTTCTATCGTATTTTCCCTTTATGTGGAATATTCTCCGGGTCTGGCCAATATGTACGGCAGTCTGACCACCATCGTGCTGGTGATGCTGTGGCTGTATTTCTGTATGTATATCATTCTGATTGGCGCGGAGATCAATTCTTACTTCGAGGATCAGTTCCGGCGGGTGTCCTATTACCGGCGGATGCTGCGGGAGCAGAAGAAGGAACAGGCAGAAGTGGAAAAGGAGCTTCGGGAAGAAGCGAAGGAAAAGGCAGAGAAAGAGATATAAAAAATTCCCGATCGGACGCAGCGCGTCCGGTCGGGAATTTTTTATATCTCTTTTTCTTCTGCTTCTGCAGCCTCTTCCGCAGCGGGAGCGTCTTCGCTCTCTGGGGCTTTAGCAGTCTCTTCTTCTGCGTCCTCTTCTTTTGCTGTGGATTCCTCAGAAGGTGTCAGGGACACATAGCTTCTGTCAGCAGTCTTCGAAGGCTCGGCGTCCAGATCCTCGTCCTCGAATTCGTCCTCCAGCTCATCCACCAGATCGTCGAAATCCTCGTTCGGGGAAATGAATTTTTTATACAGCGCCACGCCTCCTGCAACGGCAGCTCCGACTGCGGCGATTGCTCCAAAAATCTTTGCTATTTTCTTCATGATACAGTCCCTCCTTGTAAATTTACTCTATTGTAATACGAAACCGGAAAAAAGAAAAGCGAAAAAATATTAAAAATTTATTGTCAATCTAAAAATTATATATTACTCTAATAGAAGTGGTATGTCGGTAAAAAAGCTGGCATAGCGGGAAAGAGGAGTGAAAAATTGGAAAAAAGAAAACTGATACTGGCTTCCGCGTCACCGAGACGCAGGGAGATTCTGAGCAATATGGGCCTGAACTTCCAGGTGCATCCAGCCTGCGGAGAAGAAAAACTGGAGACGTCGGACCCGGTAGAGGCAGTAAAAGCCCTGGCATTGCAGAAGGCCCGGGAAGTGGCGGACAAGACAGGAGAGCCCGCGCTGGTCATCGGATCCGATACGGTAGTGGCCAGTGGGAATAAAATTCTGGGAAAGCCCCATGATAAAGAAGAAGCGTTTCGGATGCTGAAGGAGCTGCAGGGGGCGTCCCATATGGTGTATACGGGCGTGGCGGTGATCGATACCGTGACCGGCGAGCCGTTGGCGCATTTCGCGGAAGGGACAAAGGTATCCATGTATCCCATGACGGACGCCTGGATTCAGGATTATATTGAGACCGGCGAGCCCATGGACAAGGCGGGAGCTTATGCCATACAGGGCGGCTGTATGCCCTATATCCGCGGAATACAGGGAGAATACGCCACGGTCGTTGGCTTTCCGGCGGCCCGGTTTTATCAGGAGCTTCTGAAAAAGGGCGTGGATTTGCGGAAGCCGGAAGAGGAGGAATATTATGAGCTTTAAAGCATGTATTTTTGATTTGGACGGTACCCTCTGTGACAGTGTGGAGTCCATTGCCTGGAGTGCCAACCGGGCTTTACGGGATTTCGGAATGAGGGAAGCTGCGACAGAGCAGTATAAGATTTTTGTGGGAGAAGGCGTAGACGTCCTGATTCAGCGGCTGCTCCGCTTCGGCGGCGACGAGGCGTGTGAGAACTTTGAACGGGTGCGGGAACGCTATATGGAATATTTCAAAGAAGGCTGTCTCCATAACGTAAAGCCTTATCCGGGCATCGTGGAAGCCTTGAAGGAGCTGAAAAAACAGGGCGCGAAGCTCGCCGTTTTGTCCAATAAACCGGACGCCAACACCAAAAACGTCATCCGTACCGTATTTCCGGAGGAGGGGCTGTTTGACTGGGTGCAGGGACAGTCCGGGGCATTCCCGAGAAAACCCGATCCGGCAGGCGCTCTCTACATCGCGGAGCAGTTTGGCGTAAAGCCGGAGGAGTGCATGTATCTGGGCGATACCAGCACAGATATGAAGACTGGAACCGCAGCCGGCATGTACACAGTGGGTGTGCTTTGGGGATTCCGTGAGGAGCGGGAGCTGCGGGAGAACGGTTCGGACGCCATCGCGGGACAGGCGGATGAAATTGCCGAGATCTACAGAAAGGGTGGACAGATACATGATTAAACTGATATGCAGCGATATTGACGGAACTCTGCTTCCTGAGGGAACCGCGGAAATCAATCCGGAGATCTTTGCTGTTATTCGAAAACTGAAGGAAAAAGATATCATCTTTGCGGCGGCCAGCGGAAGACCCTATTCCAGTATAGTCAGACTGTTTGAGCCGGTTAAGAACGATATTATCTTTGTTTCAGAAAATGGAGCCTATGTAAGCTGCAGAGGCTATCGGATGTCCGAGGAGGTTATCGATTGGAAGGATGTCTGTGAGTGGGTAGAGGAAGTGCGGAAGATTCCGGGAGCCAGCCTTGCCCTGGACGCCGACGGCGGACTTTACTCCGAAAGCACGGATCAGGAGTTCGTGGATCTGGTCCGTCTGGGCTACCACAGCCGGTTGACGATTGTGGAAGATGTACTGGCAGAGGAGCGCCATATCAATAAAATATCCGTATACCGGAAAAATGACATTGAGAAAGTGGCGGAGGACATGGTTCCCAGATGGTCCAAGCGTCTGCATTGCACCATAGCAGGAGACATCTGGCTGGATTTCATGAACAAGGAATCCAACAAAGGACACGCCATCCGGGAGATCCAGAAGATTCTGAAAATCAGTCCGGATGAAACCATGGTTTTCGGTGATAACTTAAATGATCTGGAAATGCTGGCAGCGGCCACGGAAAGCTACGCGGTAGCCAATGCGGCGGAACCGGTCAGAAAAGCGGCAAAGCACATCACGGATACCAATGTCAACGACGGCGTACTGAAAGTACTCCGCACTCTGTTGTAGGATAAAATACAAACAAAAAGGAGAGCATACAATGAACGAATATACAGAAGAATGTCTGAAAACATTTCTGAAGAACCAGGGTCAGCTTTTTGATGAACCCGTGGCGGAGAACCTGGAAGAGGCGGAAGAATTTCTGGAGGACTGCATGGCAGTGGTCGTAGACAGCCTGGAAGACGTCCGCGAATATCTGGAAGAAAGCGGTATGGACGTCAGCGGCATGAGCGACGAAGAAGTAGAAGAAACCGCGGAAGTCTTCGCCCTGGATGACGGCACCTACCTGATTGTGGAGGGATAAAAAACAATGATAAAAACCATCAGACGGGGGGCGGCTGCCCTGCTTGCGGCCATCGTACTGACGGGCAGCCTGACCGGCTGCGGCACATGGAGCAATACAAAAATTGTACTGACCACCGGCCTGACCGGCGATCAGCTCTTTAAAGTGGGCAAAAGCGTCTGCACCCTGCCCGAAGCCATGATTTACGTCATGGACTACAAGCAGCAGTATGAAAACGCCTATGGCGTGGAAATGTGGGAGCACGATTTTGGCGGCGTGACACTGGAAGAATATGTAAAAGATACCATTATTGCCCAGCTGGCCTCTGTCAAAGCAGTAACCCTGCTGGCTAAAGAAAACAATGTCACCTTAAGCGATGCCGAAAAAGAAAAAATCAGCCAGGCAGCCGAAGAATATTACAGCGCTCTGACTGATGAACAGAAAAAATACATGAAAGTCGAAAAAGGCGACGTAGAAGACCTCTACACCGCCCATGTATTATCGAAAAAAGTCTACACCGAGATCACCAAAGACGTGAACACGGAAGTCAGCGACGACGAAGCCCGCATCATCACCATCCAGCAGATCCGCCTGGACAGCCTGGACAACGCCGAAATCGTCAAAGCACGCCTGGACGAAGGCAAAGATTTCGCTACCGTAGCCGCCGCTTATAATAGAGACAGCCAGACCACCGTAACCTTAGGCCGTGGTGAAAAAGAAGCAGCCTACGAAGAAGCAGCCTTCTCGTTGGAAAACGATCAGATAAGCGACGTCATCGAAACCACCGGTGGCTACTATATCCTGAAATGTGTCAACAACTTCGACCGCGACGCCACCGAAGCCAACAAAATTACCATGGTAGAAAAACGCCGCGACGAAGAATTCACCGAAGCCTACGAAACTTTGATGGCCGACACCCCATCCGAGTTCAACCGGCAGAAGTGGACCAAAGTCCACTTCGCCGACTATAGCGGTGAAGCCGCCCCCAACTTCATGACCATCTACACCAAATACTTCGGCAATTGATAATATACGAACAGAAAAAAGGGCGCAACCCCTGCGCCCTTTTTTCGTCCGTCCTAAAGTAATTCATGCAGACAGTTCAAAAGCTCCGTATTCTTCTCCGGACTCATAAAGCAAAATCGGAAAAACCTCTCATCCAAAAATGGAAACGTCGAACAATTCCGAATCATAAGTCCCCGCTTAATGGCATGCTCAAACAACACATCCGCATCCACGCCCTCCTTGAGGATCTTCACCAGCATAAAATTCGCTGTAGGCTTATACACCTTCACCGTACCCCAGCCCTTCATTTCCTCATAACACCGTGTCCGTTCACGATGAATCAGCTCCCGTGTCTTACGGATATACTCTTCATCCGAGAACATCAGCTCCCCGGCCACCGCCGCCAGACTGTTAATGGTCCAGGGATTCTTATGGGTATTGATATACTTCAATAGATCCGCATTCCCCGTGACCGCATACCCAAGCCTGAGTCCCGGTGAAGCGAAAAACTTGGATACGCCCCGCAGTACCACCAGGTTATTGTAAAAATGAGTCAGCGGAATCGAATCCACCGCCGCCGCGTCCGGCGCGAACTCCACATAAGTCTCATCTACCATCACAAAGATGTCATACCGCTTACACTCATCCAGAATTTTCCGCATGGAATCCTGGGAAATCGCCGTAGAAGTGGGATTGTTGGGATTGCAGATTACCAGCAGATCAATACTTTCATTGAGCGCCGTCCTGAATGCTTCCGGATGCAGAACGAAATCGTCTTCCTCTTTAAGCGGAAAATAAAGAGACGTACCGCCGCCCAGGGAAATCTCCCGCTCGTATTCGGAATAAGTGGGTCCCAGAATCAGCGCCTTTTTCGGATGTTCCATCTGGATAAACAGCGAAATCAGCTCTGTGGAGCCATTTCCCACCAGAATACTCTCAGCGGGGGCGCCCACATAAGCTCCAATCCGGCGGCGTAAGGATGTATACTCCCGATCCGGATAAGAGGTAATCGCGTCAATATGGTCAATCAGCGAGGAACGCAGCTTCGGAGAGATGCCGAGCGGATTCACATTGGCGCTGAAACTGGTGATGTCTTCCTTTTTGATGCCGTAAACTTCTTCAATCTTCTCCAGATCACTTCCGTGAAAATGGTCTTTATGCTTAATCATTTCGAATTCCTCTTTCCTTGTGCTTTCTGACAAATAATGCTATACTGATTATAACTGGATTTCAAAAAAATGCAATCAAAACTTGGAAAGCCGCGCAGGCGGCGGAAGGAGCGAATATCTATGCGGGCGAAGCTGGAACGAATCGCAGCAGGAAAGATAGAATACGAAAAGCCGAAGATGAGTCTGTCCGAATCTCTGATCACTCTGAATTGCAGGCCGGGGGAAAAGGCGGAGAGCAGTTTTACCGTGACCGCGGATCGGCAGATCAAAGGCATCGTCTATGCTTCCTCCTGGCGGATGCAGGTGGAGCATCCCAGCTTTTCTGCCCGGACGGCGCGCATCGGTTACAGCTTTGACGGGCAGGGCCTCTGGGGCGGCGAGGAGATTGAGGGCGAATTTTGTATCGTAGCCGAGGCCGGAGAGTATCTGCTTCCGTATACGGTGCGGGTAGCGCCCCATGAGGAGCCAAAGGAAGAGGGCTACGCTTACTTTATTTCCGCCGATCCGATTGAACCGCTGCCGGAGGAAAAGAGATCGGAACAGCCGGAAGAAGTACTGGATGTGAAAATCATCGAGGATACGGAAAAGAAGGAACTGACGCCGGGAGAGGCGCTGGAACTGGCTGATCAGATCAGGCGGGGCAGACGGCCCGAGGCTCAGGGCTTTGCCCGGGTAAAAGAGGCCTATGAGCGGTATGGCGGCAGTGAACTTCTGTCAGCGATCTGCTCGATTCTGATTAAAAACGGCAGCACCGACGAAGAAAGCTTTTCCTGGTACCGGCGCGGCGTGGAGCTGGAGCTGAAAATCACCAATCTTTATGAGTACTTTATGATGTCGGTTCCCGGAACCTTTGCGGAGGCATTTCCCCGGAATCTGCTGCTTTATTTTCTCATGGAGAATACGCTGAATAATGCTCAGAAGGCGCTGCTTTACGCCAATGTGATACGTTTCCAGCCGGAGGACGGCGAGCTTTACAGGCGCTACCGGGATCGGATTGAGGCCTTTATGCTGGATCAGCTTCTGGAGCGCAGACTCAGCGAAAATATGGCTGTCATATACGAACGTTTTCTGGTGGAAGAACTTCTGACCATTGATTTTGCCGAGGCGTTGTCAGATATTATGTTCCTGCGCCGTTTCCGCTGCAATGACAGACGGATCCGGCATGTGCAGGTGCTCTATGAGCAGCTGCAGCAGAAGATTACCGTGCCTTTGAGCCACGGGGAAGCACTGATTCCCATCTATACGCCGGGGGCGGTGATTGTGCTGGTAGATGAACAGGGCAGCTGTTATACCAGCAGCGTCCCCTACACACTGACCCGTCTTATGAACGAGCGCCGTTACGTGGATAAATGCCGGGAACTGCTCCGATATCACAGAGGCTTATATCTCTACCTCTGCGACGGTATGTCCAGATGTCATGTGATTACCAGAGAAAATGTGGAAAATTATAAGCGGGTATTAAAGATTGAAGGCTTTACGGCTCATTACAAAGAAGATGTGCGCCAGGAGATCCTGCAGTTCTATTACGCAAACCAGGATCTGGACGATCTGGATCAGGAATTCTTTGTGACCGAGACAACCCGGATGACGCCGAAGGACCGGGCACGTTATGTGGAAATCCTGATTTTGCGCGGCATGTACGGGGAAGCATGGGATACGATCCGCGCTTACGATTATTCCATGGTGCGGGTAAAGCTCTTGCTGAAGCTGGCGGTCTGGAAAATGCGGGAGCTGGAATATGAGGAGGATGCCTTCCTTTTGAAGCTCTGTCTGCATATTTTCCGGGAACACAAATACAACGAAGGAATCCTGGAATATCTTTCCGGTTACTATTATGGCTCTGTGGCCATCATGGAGGAAGTCTGGAATGAGGCGCATGAGTTTGAACTGGATGTCTTTGATCTGGAAGAACGTATTCTCGGCCAGATGCTGTTTACCGGACAGGTGAAAGAAGAGGCTTATGGAATCTTTGAGGATTACCGGGCGCTGGGCGGCGACGGTCTGGTGGCGCGGGCTTATCTCACATGGATGAGCTGGCAGGATTTTGTACGGGATGAGAAAGTGCCGGAAGGAATTTATGGGCAGCTTGCGCAGGCCATTGCCTGGGAAGCCGGTCTGGCGCCGGTCTGCGAACTGGCGTATCTGCGATATCTGTCCGGCAGGCGGAAGCTGACAGAAAGCGAGGAGATACGGGCCGAGCGGATGACGAAGCTCTGTATTCAGAAGAAAATGCGGTTTTCTTTTATGAAACCACTTTTGGCCCGGCTTGGGCGCTCGGAGCTTCTGGAGGATAAGACCTTCGTGGAATACCGGGCTAATCCGGAGCATAAGGTGATTCTGCATTACGTTATCGAGTCGCCCCGGATGAAAAACTGCAATTATGTGGCGGAGCGGCTGTATCCGGTGGAGCCGGGACTTTTTGTGAAGGAATTTACCCTGTTCTACGATGACCGGCTTACCTGGTTTGTGACGGAGGAGGACGAAGAGGGCGAGCACGCTACGCCGGATCACAGCTTCGTGGAAGGCGGTGAAGAGCCGCTTGTGACCGGCACCAAATATGCTTCCATTTACGAAATGGCCCGTGCCCTGTCCGAGCACGACATGCCGGAACTTCGGCGGCAGTATGGGACCTACGGAAAAAAGAAATTTCTGGTGGAAACCATGTTTTCGTTAAAATAGACTGACATTTGTTCGGACAAGGAGGTAGCAGACAGTGGGAACCTTTGTAATAGGGTTTGATCTGGGAAAAGAGTATTCGCAGATCTGCTGCTGGAATGAAAAATCAAAAGAACCCGTCTCGGTGGCTGTGGAGCCCGGAACGGAGAAATACAGAATCCCCACAGAAACCACGGAGGCTTTTCTGAAAAAGGCCATGCGGCTTCTGAAGCCCTACGGTAAGATTCACGAGGCGGCTGCCGTGGTATTCTGTGTGGAACAGGCGGATGAGCAGACAGTGGCGGAGCTTCGGCGGGCGGCCATGCAGATGATTGGCATTCCGGAAAGCCGGATTTTCGTTCAGTCCCGTGAGGAGAGCTTCTGTGCTTATGTGCTGCATCAGCCCCGGGAAATCTGGCGGCATCAGTCCGTTCTCTTTACCTGCGAGGGAGGAGAACTTAGGAGCGCTGTGCTCAATGTGAACGGCAGGACGATTCCGGCCATGGCCCGGGCGGAAAAAGAAGAAAAATGGCAGACCGGCTTGGGGAATTATACCAATGGGGAGAAGGATCTGGCGCTGTCCGGCATTGCCCGGGATATTTTCGGAGGCCGTCCTGTGTCTTCTGTTTTTCTGGTGGGAGAGGGCTTCGATGGAAAATGGTATGAAGAAAGCCTGAAGATTCTCTGCAGTGCCGGGAAACGCGTCTTTGCGGGCAATAACTTATTTGCCAAGGGGGCCTGTTACCGGGCCATGGAAGAACTGAAGAATCCGGAGGAGCGCAGCTACGTGTTCCTGGGTGAAGATAAAATTTCCTACAATGTGGGTATCCGCACACCGGGAACGGGAAAAGACAGCCTCTATACCCTGCTGAACGCGGGAACCAGCTGGTATGAGGCCAAGGCGCAGTGCGAGGCCCTGCTTCTGGATGAACCGGTGCTGGAATTTATCTTAAAGCCCATGCAGGGAAATATGACGCTGAAGGAAAGCCTGGAGCTTACCGGCATTCCGGAACGGCCTTCCAGGACCACCAGGCTTCGGATTTTTGTGGAATTTGAAGGCGTGGAAAAGCTTCGGATAGAGGTGCGGGATCTGGGCTTTGGCGAGCTGTTTCCCTCTTCCGATATGGTCTGGAACGAAACGGTTGATTTGAGTCAGGAAGGAGGCGCGCGGGTATGGGAGCAGTGATGATTTGCCGGGATGAACCGGTAAAGACGCCCTATTACATAGAGAGCATGGGTATCCGCCTGTATTCCATGGAGGAGCTGGCGTTTTTCCTGTACGAAAATGTCTATCTGGCCGATCGTCAGATGCTGGGGAAACGCCTCTGGGAATGGCTTCGGACGGAGGCCCACAATCCGGATTTGGCGGAGAAGCTGAAAAAGGGAGCCGAGGCAGGAAGCAGCATCCAGAATATGGTTCTGACCATCCTTCGGAGCGTCGACTATTATACCCGGGAGGAGCTGACGGAGCTTTCTTCCAGGATGAAGGTGCTGAACACTTACCAGGAGCAGGAACGGCTGAAGCTCCGGGCCGACGAATATTTCATCAATGGTAATTATCTGGCGTCCATTTATGAATATGAAAAGATTCTGGACATCCGGCAGAGCGATCGGCTGGGTGTGGAGTTTTACGCCCATGTCTGGAACAATCTGGGCGTCTGCTACAGCCGTTTGTTTCAGTTTGGAAGGGCTGCACGGGCATTTCGCACATCCTGGCAGTACCAGAAGGATCCGGAGGTTCTGAAGGAGTATGTCTTTTCCATGCGGCTGGGACTGTCCGACGAAGATTTTGAACAGGCCATGGAGCTTCAGAATATTCATGGAGAACAGCTCTCAGAATATATGGAGGACTATGAACGGCTTCTGTCCGAGGCAGAGGAGCATCTGGAACAGCCGGAACATCTGGCGGAGAAAATCTATGAGCTGGAGCGGGAATATGAAAAAAATACCCGCTATGCGTAAAGTTCGGGTTGACAGACCAGAAACCAGATGTTAAAATGCAATGGTACCGTCGCTTTATCGTTGTACAGTGATTGAATGGTAGAGAATGAAAGAAAACGGTAACGAATCAGCCGCAGAGTCGGCAGTGGGAGGACAGATTATGAAAAAGAAAGTATTAAGCGTATTTTTATGTGGAGTAATGGCAGCTTCCATGCTGGCAGGCTGCGGATCTTCCGGTAAAGAAGAAGTAGTAACCAATACCGACGCCCAGGACGCGGCTGAGGACAGCGCGGATGACGCGGCAGAGGATGATACAGCTTCCGCAGACAGCGACATGGCGTATGTGGTAGACAAGGGGACTCTGGTAGTCGGTATCACTGATTTCGAGCCCATGGATTATAAAGATGACAATGGCGACTGGGTCGGCTTTGACGCAGATATGGCAAAGGCCTTCGCGGAAAGCCTGGGCGTAGACGTGGAGTTCGTAGAGATTGACTGGGATAATAAGGTCCTGGAGCTGGACGGCAAGAGCATCGACTGTGTATGGAACGGAATGACCCTGACTGACGAGGTCACAAGCTCCATGGAGTGCACCGGCGCATACCTGAATAACGCGCAGGTAGTCGTAGTACCGAAGGACGCAGCGGATAAGTATCAGGATACCGACAGCCTGAAGGATTTAAGCTTCGCGGTAGAGGCTGGCAGCGCCGGAGAGGCAGAGGTCAGCGCCCTTGGACTTAATTACACACCGGTGAAGGCACAGTCCGACGCCCTGCTTGAAGTGGCATCCGGCACATCCGACGCGGCAGTTATCGACTCCCTGATGGCAGCGGCCATGATTGGCGAGGGAACCAGCTATGCGGATTTGACTTATACCGTAGCCCTGAACAGTGAGAAATACGGCGTTGGCTTCCGTAAGGGTTCTGACCTGGCAGCCGTTCTGGACGAGTTCTTCGCAAACGCCACAGCAGATGGAAGCATGAAGGCGTGCGCAGAGAAGTACGGCGTACAGGCTGCTCTGGTACAGGAGTAATAAAAATAAAAGCAAAAGAGAAGTAAAATGGAACGAATCATAGAACAGATGCCGATTGTTCTGGGAGCATTGAACAGCGGCTTTCTGCAGACACTGAGATTATTTTTCATCACATTGATAGGAGCGGTACCCTTAGGACTGGTGATAGCTTTCGGGTCCATGTCAAAATTCCGCCCCTTGAGTATGTTATCCAAATTCATCGTCTGGATCATACGCGGTACGCCGCTTATGATCCAGCTTTTAATCATCTTTTATTTCCCGGGACTGGTATTGCATAAGCAGATCTGGGGCGGTGGAGAAACCGGTCGGTTCCTGGCCGCGTCCCTGTCCTTCGTCCTCAATTATGCCTGCTATTTTTCCGAAATCTATCGCGGCGGCATTCAGAGTGTTCCTGCCGGGCAGGAAGAAGCCGGTCTGGTGCTTGGTATGACCAAGACCCAGATTTTCTTCAAGGTTAAGCTGATGCAGATGATCAAGCGCATTGTACCGCCCATGTCCAATGAGATCATCACCCTGGTAAAGGATACTTCCCTGGCGCGTATCATCGCCCTGCAGGAGATTATCTGGGCCGGACAGGCTTTCATGAAGGGCTCCCAGGGAATCGCGGGTGAGATCTGGCCGCTGTTCTTCACAGCCGTCTACTATCTGATATTCAACGGTGTTCTGACGGTCCTTCTGGAGCGTCTGGAGCGGAAACTGGACTATTTCAGGTAACAGGAAATTCCGATGGAATTCCCTGTTACCTGAAAATATTATCGCACTGCGGCGGAGAGGTAGTATGTCGCTTAGGCGACCCGCCGCAGGCGGAGAATCCTGCGAAGCAGGATTCTTTTCAGATAAGGAGGATGTAAAAAGAATGGCAATACTGGAAGTAGAACATGTAAGCAAAACCTTTGACAAAACAGAGGTTTTAAAAGATATCAGCTTTACCCTGGAAAAAGGCGATGTAGTATCCATCATCGGATCCTCCGGAAGCGGCAAGACCACATTTCTCCGCTGCCTGAACTTTCTGGAGCACCCGGATACAGGCGTCATCCGTGTAAACGGCGAGACCCTGTTCGACGCCGCAGATCCACAGACCCGTCAGGAATCCGAGATCCGCAAAAAGAGACTGCACTTCGGACTGGTCTTCCAGTCTTTCAATCTGTTCCCGCAGTACACGGCCCTGGGCAACGTTATGTTGGCCAAAGAGCTGCTGGCCAAAGAGCAGCCGGACTACAAAGCCCGTAAAAAAGAAATCCACGCAGAGATCGAGGCCGAGGCCAAAGGTCTCCTGACCCAGATGGGACTGGCGGACAGAATGAACAACTATCCCCACCAGCTTTCCGGCGGTCAGTGCCAGCGTGTGGCCATCGCCCGCGCCCTTGCCTTGAAGCCGGACATCCTCTGCTTTGATGAACCGACGTCAGCCCTCGACCCGGAGCTTACCGGCGAGGTTCTGAGAGTCATCAAAGAGCTGGCGGATCAGAAAACCACGATGATTATCGTTACCCATGAAATGGCCTTCGCCCGCGACGTGGCCAGCCAGGTCATCTTCATGGATGACGGCCGCATCCTGGAAAAAGGCACGCCCGAAGAAGTCTTTGAGCATACCCGCGAAGAGCGTACGCGACAGTTCCTGTCCCGCTTCACGCAGGGGTAAAATAAAAACATCTCTGACCAAAGCGTCTTTGTTAAAACGTGAGGGCGGGGGAGAAAAATTTTCTCCCCCGCCTGTATTTTTACCACAAAACCCAGTTGAAAATCCGAACAATTCATATTAGAATAAAACAGATTGCAATTAAGAGAGGAGGACGTCCATCGTGAAAAAGCCCCTGATTATCCTGACCGGCCCCACCGCCGTCGGAAAAACAAAACTATCCATTGCCCTGGCGAAAGCCGTAAACGGCGAAATCATTTCCGCCGACTCTATGCAGGTTTACCGTCGCATGGATATCGGATCCGCCAAGATCCGCCCGGAGGAGATGCAGGGCGTCCCCCATCATCTGATCGATGTTCTGGAACCGGAGGAAGATTTTCATGTGGTTCTTTTCCAGAAACTGGCAAAAGCAGCCATGGAAGACATCTGGTCCCGGGGGCACATCCCCATCCTGACCGGTGGCACTGGTTTTTATATCCAGGCGCTGCTCTACGATATTGATTTTACCGAAAATGAGGGAAATGCGGAACTTCGCGCGAACCTGGAGGCTCTGGCCGCAGAGGAGGGCCCGGAAGCCTTCCACGCCCGACTGGTTCGGGCAGACCCAAAAGCAGCGGAAGAAATTCATGCCAACAACGTAAAGCGGGTTATCCGCGCCCTGGAATATTATGAAATGACCGGCGAGCGTATCTCAGAACATAATGAGGAGCAGCGGGAAAAGAAATCACCCTACAACTTCGCCTACTTCGTCCTGAATGACGAGCGCGCAAACCTTTACGGGCGCATCGACCGACGGGTAGATGAAATGATGAAGGACGGCCTGGTGAAAGAAGTGGAGAGCCTTAAAAACGAAGGCTGCAGGCGCGGCATGGTCTCCATGCAGGGGCTGGGTTACAAAGAAATCCTGGACTATCTTGACGGGGAAATACCACTGGAGGAGGCCGTGCGCGTCCTGAAACGGGATACCAGGCATTTTGCCAAGCGCCAGCTCACCTGGTTCCGGCGGGAGCGGGATGTGATCTGGGTGGAAAAACCGGAATTCGCGTACGATGATGAGAAAATTCTTGCATTTATGCTGAAAATAATAAAAGAAAGAGGAATTATGAAATGACACAGACAGAGAACATGTACCGGGAACTGGGCATCAGCCCGGCCGTATACGCATTTGGACAGGAGATAGAAAAGGGCTTAAAAGAACGCTTTGACCGGATCGATGAGACTGCTGAATATAATCAGCTTAAGGTTGTGGGGGCCATGCAGAAAAACCGTGTGGAGGCGGCCTGCTTCGCAGCTACCAGCGGCTATGGCTATAACGATCTGGGAAGAGATAAGCTGGAGGAAGTTTACGCTGCGGCGTTTCACGCAGAGGCGGCCCTGGTGCGCCCTCAGATCGCCTGCGGTACGCACGCTCTGGCAGTAGCCCTGTCCGGAAACCTGCGTCCCGGCGACGAGCTCCTTTCTCCGGTGGGCAAGCCCTACGATACCCTGGAGGAGGTTATCGGTATCCGTCCGTCCAACGGTTCCCTGGCCGAATATGGCGTGACCTACCGTCAGGTGGACTTAAAGGAGGACGGAAGCTTCGATTATCCGGCCATTGAGGCAGCCTTAAATGAGCGTACAAAGCTGGTGACCATCCAGCGTTCCAAGGGCTATCAGACCCGTCCGACCCTTTCTGTACAGCGGATCGGCGAGTTGATTGCATTTATAAAAGAAAGAAAGCCGGATGTGATCTGCATGGTGGACAACTGCTATGGCGAGTTTGTAGAACGGATCGAGCCCACGGATGTAGGCGCGGATCTCTGCGTAGGCTCTCTCATCAAGAACCCGGGCGGCGGCCTGGCTCCCATCGGTGGTTACATCGTGGGAAAAGAACAGTATGTGGAAAACGCGGCATACCGTCTGACTTCTCCGGGCCTCGGCAGGGAAGTGGGCGCGTCCCTGGGCGTTATGACCAGCTTTTATCAGGGATTTTTCCTGGCTCCGACGGTCACGGCGGCAGCCTTAAAGGGCGCGATTTTCGCAGCCAATATCTATGAAAAACTGGGCTTTGCGGTAGTGCCGGACAGCACCGAGAGCCGGCATGATATTATTCAGGCCGTAACCTTTGGAAAACCTGAGGGCGTTATCGCCTTCTGTCAGGGCATTCAGGCTGCGGCGCCGGTGGACAGCTACGTAACACCGGAGCCCTGGGCGATGCCGGGCTATGACAGCGACGTCATCATGGCAGCCGGAGCCTTTGTACAGGGCTCATCCATCGAGCTTTCCGCGGACGGTCCCATCAAACCGCCCTACGCGGTATATTTCCAGGGCGGACTGACCTGGCCCCATGCGAAGCTGGGCATTCTCATGTCCCTGCAAAGAATGGTTGATGCCGGTCTGGTACAGCTATAAGGAGAAACGGATGAAAAAGGTAGTGGTTGTAGGCGGCGGAGCCGCCGGGCTCATGGCGGCCATTGCGGCGGCAAAGCAGGGCGCAAAGGTGACGTTGTTGGAAAAAAATAAGCAGGTGGGAAAGAAAATACTGGTTACCGGCAATGGCCGCTGCAATCTGACCAACCGGGATCAGAGTCCGGACCATTACCGGAGCGCGGAGCCGGATTTTGCGGCGCAGGTTCTGTCCCGGGTCGGCATGCAGGATATTTTAAAAAAATTTACAGAATTTGGAATATTTACAAAAAACCGAAACGGCTATCTCTATCCCTACAGCGATCAGGCAGCTTCCGTGGCGGAGGTGCTGCGTCTGGAGGCGGAGCATCGGGGCGTAAAGCTGGCGTTGAATACAGAAGCACAGGCTATTACCCGGGAGGAAAATAGTTTTCGGGTGCAGACAGAAGGCTGGAGCTATCCGGCGGACGCAGTGATTTTGACCTGTGGATCCAAGGCGGCTCCGGAGACCGGATCCGACGGCGGCGGTTACAGATTGGCGGAGAGTCTGGGGCACCGAATCATCAAACCGCTCCCGGCGCTGGTACAGCTTCGATGTAAAGAAAAATTTTATGAAAAGCTGGCGGGTGTCCGGATGGACGCAAGAGAGGAGCTCTA
>NZ_JBOKYU010000019.1:0-42461 GCF_051972735.1 Laedolimicola sp.
ATGTTTCATTGCCTTTACATCCGAAAAAAATAGTGTTCAGAAAAAAGGAGAGTTTATCATGAAGAAATACTGGCTGGCTGTGCTGCTGAGCGTTTCGGTGCTGGCGGCAGGCTGTAAAGGTACCACAGATAAAACGGATACCGCCAGGGAAGCCGAGGCGGAGAACAAAGAAACCGAAGATCAGGAAAAAGAAGCTTTAAAGACCGATGGAACGAAAGACGCTATCCTGGCAGGCGCAGGTACCCTGTCTGACGCCGCAAAGAGCGCTTACCGTTCTGTGCTGGATGACATTTATTATAATCAGCAGTTCCCCAATGGTTTAGAACTGGATTATAACGGCTCGGATCTTTCAGAAAATAAATACGGCGTCTACGATATCGACGGCGATGGCCGCGACGAGCTGCTGATCGCTTATACGACAGCGTCCGCGGACGGCCAGATGTTCCTGATCTATGATTTTGTGGAAGCGCTGGACGCGGTGCATGAGGAATTTACCGGCTTCCCGGCTGCAACGTTCTATGACAATGGTGTAGTGCGTGCGGACTGGAGCCACGATCCAAGTACCGTAGAGGGCAGTGATTTCCAGCCCTTTACGCTCTTCATTTATGACGAGGAAGTGAATACGTATGAGTTTCTGGGCTCTGTCTGTCAGCAGGATAAGCCTGACGTCTATTATCAGACTCTGGCAGGCGGGGAGGAGACGGAGATTGACGAAACCGTTCTGAAAGACTGGCTGGATTTCTGCATCGGAGACGCAGGCCAGATCGAGGTTCCCATGGTAGAGCTGACAGAAGAGAACATCAAAGCATTAAAATAAACAAAGTCATCCTATAAAGAAATTACAAGGAGAACCTATTTATGCGAAATGTACCCCAGAAAGGCGACCACGGCTATACGGACGCCCATAAAAAAGCGCAGATTATTAAGACCTTTATCTTTTTCCTGCTGCCCGCCGTCATCTTTACCGTCGGCTATGTGACGTCCGGGACACGCCTGAATCTGTTCACAGTGGTGGCGGTTGTAGGCTGTCTTCCGGCCTGCAAGGAGCTGGTCAACGTGATCGTGTTCTGCAGACGCCGTTCCATCCCTCAGGATCTCTACGAGGAGCTGGATCGACACACCGGCGGTATGGAGCACGCTTATGAGCTGGTTCTGACCACCTATGAAAAGAATTATCCTGTCCATAGCCTGGTGATCCGCGGAAATGAGATCGCAGGCTACACCACACTGAAAAATACGGACTTAAAACCGGTGGAGGCGCATGTCACCAAGATCCTGAAGGAGAATGGGATCTCCGGTGTCCATGTGCATGTGTTTGCGGATCTGAAGGCCTATCTGGATCGGGTGGACGCCCTGGCGAAAAAGGAACCGGAGGAGATCCAGTTTACGCCGGATGAGCGCTATCCGTCCCTGAACCGGGAGCAGCTGATCCGGGGGTTAATTCTGGCACTGTCCCTGTAAAAATGAGCAAAACGATAATGCAGCAGGCTTTCTAAATATCAATGGCCTGCTGTATTTTCACTTATAGGATGTAAAGGAGAGAAACCATGCGTCTTCTGACCGTAGGCGAAAACGAAGCCGGACAACGGCTGGACAAATTGCTGGGAAAATATATGGACAAGGCCCCGGCCAGCTTTTTTTACAAAATGCTGCGCAAAAAGAATATCACCCTGAATGGGAAAAAGGCGGAAGGAAAAGAGCGCCTGAAAGCAGGAGACGAGATCAAGCTGTTCCTGGCGGACGAGACCATAGACGGCTTTTCCAGTATGATGGGGGAAATGGGAACCGAAACCAGACAAAGTGGGAAAAAGGAGACCATGGCAGCAGGAGCCAAGTCAGAGAAAAAGCTCCCATTAAGGCTCCGACCGGAAATCATCTACGAGGACAAAAATGTCATTTTCTTTAATAAACAGGCAGGTCTCCTGTCACAGAAAGCGAAGCCCTCGGATATCTCCCTGGTAGAATACCTGACGGAACACCTGTTAGAAAGCGGAGAGGCCACCCGGTCAAGTCTGCGCAGCTTCCGTCCCGGTATCTGTAACCGTCTTGACCGGAATACCAGCGGGCTGGTGGCGGCGGGCAAGAGCCTTCGGGGACTTCAGGAACTGAATGAACTGTTCCGCGTCCGCAATCTCCATAAATATTACCGGACCATTGCAGTGGGCAATATCCGGGAAAAGCAGCGTATAGAAGGCTGGCTTCTGAAAAATGAACGGACCAACCAGGTACAGATTTATCAGCAGAAGAGAGCGGACGCCCTGCCTATCTGTACGGAATATGTGCCACTAAAACAGCTGACTTACAACGGAAATCCTTATACCTATCTGGAAATCAACCTGATTACAGGCCGATCCCATCAGATCCGCGCGCACCTGGCCAGCATCGGCCATCCGCTTATCGGGGATACCAAATACGGCAGTCCGAAGATAAACGCGGAATTCCGGAAAAACTTCGGTCTGAAATACCAGCTTCTCCATGCCTATCGGCTGGAGCTGCCGGAGCTTACCGGAGCGCTTTCCAATCTTTCGGGACAGCAGTATATTGCGCCGCTTCCCAAAGAGTTTATGAACGTTTTGAACCGTGGCGAGTAAAATAGCCACGGTTTTTCGTTGCTTTACACAAAACATTTTCAAAAAATTCATATAGATTTCACAAAAATTTAAGAAACACTTGCAAAGTAAAAAATCCTGTGCTAAAGTATTATCAGATTGAGAGACAATTACATCGTGGTTTCACATACGACGTGTTACTGGTTAGGCAGGCAAGATCGGGTGAAAATGAAGAGGATAGAAAAGTGCGGATAAGCTGTATCAGTATCTGCGTTTTCTGTTGGAAATTCATTTCACTGGGTCTTTTTTTGTGTGAAATTTTCTGATGCGTACCAGGTCTTTCGATACCATATATTCTGGCCGGATATAAGAACCTTATATTTTACACATTTACAATACAAAGGAGAGAAAACCATGGATTACAACAAAATTGCCCAGGACATTCTTGACAATGTGGGCGGCAAAGCCAATGTAAAACAGGTGACACACTGTTTCACCCGTCTGCGCTTTATCCTGAAGGATGAGAGCCTTGCAAAGAAAGACGTGGTAGAGCATCTGGAGGGCGTTATCTCTGTCGTCGTTTCCGGCGGACAGTTCCAGGTGGTATGCGGCGCAAAGGTCACAAAGATTTATGACGCAACCGTAGCGATCCTCGGAGACGCCGTTGCAGGCGGTTCCGTAGACGAGCAGGTTCCGGATCAGAAGCAGCCTCTGGGCAACCTGATTCTGCAGAAGATCACCGAGATCTTCACACCGCTGGTACCGGCTATTGCGGCAGCAGGTCTGATCAAGGGTCTTCTGGCAGCATTTGCCAAGGTACCGGGCTTCGATACAGCCAACAGCACCTACATCATCATGAACACCG
The DNA here is from genome assembly GCF_051972735.1 of Laedolimicola sp. NCBI lineage: Bacteria > Bacillati > Bacillota > Clostridia > Lachnospirales > Lachnospiraceae > Laedolimicola > Laedolimicola sp. Next base: position 3,415 of record NZ_JBOKYU010000019.1, read on the forward strand.
CTTCTAATGTTATTTTCTACTTCATGCCGATTTTCCTTGCTTACACCGCATCCAAGGCATTGAAATGCAGCACTGTTGTAGCTATGATGCTGGGCGGCTTTATCTGCCATCCCACCATTGATGCACTGGTTCAGGACGTAGCTACCAAGTCCACCATCTTCGGACTTCCGGTTATCAAGATGGCGTTTACCGTAGGAGAGTCCTCTAAGGTATTTGCTTACACTGAGTCCGTTATCCCGATTCTTCTGGGCGTGATTGTACTGTATTTCCTGGAGAAATTCTTAAAGAAGGTCGTTCCGGAGATTCTGCAGCTCATCCTGGTACCGGGTCTGTCCCTGATTATCATGGTTCCGGTTATGCTGACTGTTGTAGGACCGGTTGGTATCTATGTTGGTTATATTATTCAGTTCCTTTACAATGCGCTGTACGGCTTCAGTCCGGTACTGGGCGGTATCATCGTCGGCGGTCTGTGGGGCGTATGCGTTATCTTCGGCGCGCACAGAGCACTGCTTCCGATTGGTCTTAATGACGTAGCCCTGACAGGAACCAACACCCTGATGTGCTTCGCTGGTTCCGCAAACTTCTCTCAGGCAGGCGCAGCACTTGGCGTTATGCTGAAGACCAAGAGCCAGGATTTAAAGCAGGTAGCAGCTTCCGCATCCCTGTCCGCATGGCTGGTAGGTATTACTGAGCCGGCTATCTACGGCTGTAACCTTCGTCTGAAGAAGCCGATGGTATGCGCGGTAATCGCCGGAGCTCTCGGCGGTGGTATCATGGGTATCGGCCACGCAGTCAACACAGGTTTCGCAAATAATGGTATTCTGACCATCATGTCCTACTATGGCGAGGGAACAAGCCTGGGACAGTTCGTAGCTTACTTACTGGGTATCGCAGTGGCATTCTTTGGCGCGGCTATCCTGACTTACATCGTAGGCTTTGAAGATGTGGACGCAGTTCCGGCAGGCGCAGCAGCACTGGAGTCTGACCTGGCTATGCCGACCGCACCGGCTCACACAGGCGAGACCGTAGAAATCGCTTCTCCGGTAGAGGGAAAGGCTTACCCGTTAAATGAGGTGCAGGACGAGGTATTTGCTTCCGAGGCACTGGGCAAAGGAATCGCAGTTCTTCCGACCAAGGGAGAGGTGGTAGCACCGGCTGACTGTACCGTATCTGTTCTGTATCCGACCCTTCACGCTATGGGCCTGAAGCTCGAAGACGGCACAGAGCTTCTGATTCACATTGGTATGGACACGGTAGCCATGAACGGCGACGGCTTCACAAAGCATGTGAACGAAGGAGACAAAATTAAAAAAGGAACCCCGATTGTATCCTTTGACATTGACAAGATCAAAACGGCAGGCTATGATACTACCGTAAGCGTTATCATTTCCAATACGGCTGATTTCGCAGAGGTCACCGGTGTTCCGGCAGAGAAGGCTGACCTTACCAGGGTTGTTATCAAAGCTGTAAAGTAATTGTTTGAATCTGTAACAAAAACATCCGCCGGGCGGAAGTCAGTACACTTCCGCCTGGCTTTTACAACTTTTAAAGGAGAACCTTATCATGACAAATTTTCCTGAAAATTTCCTCTGGGGCGCATCTTCTTCCGCATTTCAGATCGAAGGCGGCTGGGATGAGGACGGCAAGGGCATGACCGTGGCCGATTACAATTCCTTCAAGCGTTCCGACAAGCAGGCGGACAGCAAGGTGGCCAGTGACTTCTATCATCACTGGAAAGAAGATATTGACCTGATGAAAGAGATGGGTATGAAGGCATACCGTTTCTCCCTTTCCTGGGCCCGCATCATTCCGGACGGAGACGGCGAGGTCAACCAGAAGGGCATCGACTTCTATAATAATGTGATCAACTATCTGCTCAAGCAGGGCATCCAGCCCCTCGTAACCTTATACCATTTCGATCTGCCCTACGCTCTGGTAGAGAAGTACAATGGCTGGGAGTGCAGAGACTGTGCCTTCGCTTTTGAGCGTTATGCGCGGGTCTGCTATAAGGCTTTCGGAGACCGGGTAAAATACTGGCAGATGATCAACGAGCAGAACCTGATGATCCGTGTCAACAACCGTATGAATATCTACACTGAGGACGAATGGGAAGCAGACCGCATGCGTGCCCAGATGGATTACCACATGTTCCTGGGTCATGCGCTGGCGGTCAATGCCTGCCATGAGCTGGTTGAGGGCGGAAAGGCCGCTCCGGCCGTATCCTCCACCTGCACCTATCCGCTGACCAATAAGCCGGAGGATGTATGGGCCGCGAAGATGAACGACTGGTTCAAGACAAACTACTGCCTGGAAATGCACATCAACGGCGAGTATCCGGGTTACTATATGCGTTATCTGAAGGAGCGCAATATCGTTCCGAAGATGGAAGAGGGCGACGCAGCCATTCTGAAGTCTGCGAAAATAGACTACATTGCTCTGAACTACTACCGTACCCTCTGTGCAAGCTATCTGCCCGCAGACGAGGAACATCCGGTTGGATCCAGAGTCTTCCGCGGCAATGAGGTAGACTTTGACCAGTACGGCTACTGCCGGGACGAGAAAAACGAAAATCTGAAAGCCAGCGAATACGGTGCCCAGATTGATCCCATGGGTCTTCGGATTGTACTGAATGAGTACTATCGCAGATACCATCTGCCGCTGATTATCACCGAGAACGGTCTCGGTATGGCGGACGAGCTGACCGAGGACGGACGCGTGCATGACGATTACCGGATCGACTATCTGCGCGGCCATATCCAGGCTATTTCCGACGCCATCGACGATGGTGTGGAAATGATGGGTTACTGCCCCTGGTCTGTGATGGATCTTTTAAGTTCCCATCAGGGCTTCCGGAAGCGCTACGGCTTTATCTATATCAACCGCGACGACTTCAATCTGAAGGATCTGGGAAGAATTAAGAAAGACAGCTTTTACTGGTATCAGAATGTAATTAAGACAAACGGGGAGAGTTTGTAATACCATGCGTGTAATTAAGGTGCTGAACAATTCACTGGTGCTTGCGCTGGATGATGCGGGTAAGGAGGCCATTCTCATGGGAAAGGGAATCGGCTTCCATAAATCAATCGGCTATGAATTTCAGGAGAGCGAGATTGAGAAAGTCTTTGTACTCAAAGACAAAGAGGTCTCCCGGAATATCATCCGTCTGGCAGCGGAGACGGACAGTGTCTTCTTTGAGCTTGCCAAAGCGGTCATCGACTATGCCATTGACACTTTCCATATGAAGCTGATGGATCATATTTATCTGTCACTGACGGACCATCTTGCCTTTGCGGAAAAGCGCGTTCGGGAGGGCATTGTTCTGCAGAATTTTTACACGCTGGAAATGCGGAAATTTAACCCCAATGAGTTTCAGGTGGGCGAATATGCGGTGAAGCTCATGCGGGAGCGTCTGGATCTGGAGATTCCGGTGGATGAGGCGGGCAATATCGCCTTTCATTTCATCAACGCCCAGTTCAACCATCCATATAACAGTCAGAATCTTCTGATTAGCCGCACTCTGGACGCAGTGCTGGATATTGTAAAATATGCCTTTGGGATTACTTACAACGAGGACAGCACTTCGTATTCCAGGTATGTAACCCATGTGCGCCTGTTCGCCCAGCGTCTGGTGAGCCGCAATCAGCTGCCGGATGAGAAGAACAGTATTCTCTATGAGCAGATTCATTCCATCTGTCAAAAGGAATTTGCCTGTGTGGAGAAGATACAGATCTATGTATATGAGCAGTTTCGCCAGAAGCTGTCCAGCCAGGAAAAAATGTATCTGGCACTTCATATCCATCGGGTGCTGGAAGAGGATTAAATATTAATACGGAAAGTCAGCTCTTTGGGAGCTGGCTTTTTGCATCCCCGGGCTTTGCTTTTCCGAAATCAGAGGTTGTTTTATCATGACTTCCGATTTATAATGATATTTGATTTTATTCGCGTAAAAATTTTCATATAAAGAGGACCTGACTATGGCGACCTGGAATTCCAGAGGGCTCCGGGGTTCTACCCTAGAAGATTTGATCAACCGGACCAATGAAAAATACCGGGAACAGGGACTGGCGCTGATTCAGAAGGTGCCGACCCCCATTACCCCCATTAAGATTGATAAAGAGCACCGGCACATTACCCTGGCTTATTTTGACCAGAAAAGTACCGTGGACTATATCGGAGCTGTACAGGGCATTCCCGTGTGCTTCGACGCCAAGGAATGCGATACGGACACGTTTCCGCTCCAGAATATTCATGCCCATCAGGTGGAATTTATGGGCGATTTCGAGCGTCAGGACGGCGTGTCCTTCCTGATCATTCTTTTTGCAAAGCGAAATGAACTCTATTTTCTTCCATATAAAAAAATGAAGGAATTCTGGGATCGGGCCGAGGCAGGCGGACGGAAGAGCTTCCGCCATGACGAGCTTGACCTGTCGTATGTGCTTGCGCCCCACGGCGGCTACCTGGTTCCCTATCTGGACGGAATTCAGAAAGTGATTGACGAATCGGGTTAAACACTTTATAATGGTAAATCAGTAAAGCGTTTAGGAGGCAGAAAGTAAGATGAAGAATCAAAATCCGCTTTTGCATACCCCGGAAGGCGTCCGGGACATCTATGGTAATGAGTTCGTACAGAAATTTGAATTGCAGCAGCTTTTATACCGGATCCTTGCGGGCCGCGGCTATCAGGGTATTGAGACGCCTACCTTCGAGTTTTTCGACGTATTTTCCAGAGAAGTCGGTACAGTTTCCTCCCGGGAGCTCTATAAATTCTTTGACAAAGAGGGCAACACCCTGGTACTCAGGCCGGATATGACGCCGTCCATCGCCCGAGCCGTGTCCAAATATTTTCACGATGAGACCCCCATCCGGCTCTGCTATATGGGCAACACCTTTATCAACTATGACAAATATCAGGGCCGCTTAAAAGAGACTACCCAGATGGGCGCAGAGCTCATGGGAGATGGCAGTGTGGCGTCTGATGTGGAGCTGCTTTCGGTGCTGATTGAAGCCCTGCAGGAAGCGGGCCTTCGGGAATTTCAGGTGAGCGTGGGGCAGGTGGAGTTCTTTAAGGCGCTGCTTCGGGAGGCCGGTATCGGCAATGCGGCGGAGGAGAGTCTGCGGAGACTCATTTCCGATAAGAACCGGTTCGGCGCGGAGGAGCTGCTGGCAAGCTATGATATTTCTGAAAAGCTGCGCGCAACCTTCCTTGAGATGGCGACGCTGACCGGAGGCGAGGAGGCTTTGCAGAAAGCCAGAAGCCTGACAGACAACGCAGAGGCACTGGAGGCACTGGAGCGGCTTCAGGAGATCTACGAAGGTCTGAAGAAAAAGAGTTATGAAAAGTACGTAACCTTTGACCTGAGCATGCTAAGCAAGTATAATTACTATACAGGCATTATTTTCCATGCCTATTCATACGGCTACGGCGAGCCCATTGCCAAGGGCGGACGGTACGATAACCTGCTGTCCCATTTTGGCCGGGAGCTGCCCGCGGTTGGCTTTGCCATCGTGGTGGATCAGCTGCAGCGGGCTCTTCGAAATGACGCGGAGAAGAAGGTGAACGCCACCGATGACGGCAAGCGTTATCTGACCTTCGCGCTGACCAAGGGACGTCTGGCCAAGAAGACCCTGGAGCTTCTGGAAAAGGTGGGTATCACCTGCGAGGAAATGAAGGATCCGGACAGCAGGAAGCTGATCTTCGTAAATGAGGAGCTGGGTCTCAAATTCTTCCTGGCCAAGGGTCCGGACGTCCCCACTTATGTGGAGTACGGTGCGGCGGACATCGGCGTGGTCGGCAAGGACACCCTGGTGGAAGAGGGCCGGAAGATGTACGAGGTGCTGGATCTGGGCTTCGGAAAATGCCGTATGTGCGTCTGCGGACCGGAATCGGCCCGGGAGAAGCTGGCTCATCAGGAGCAGATCCGCGTGGCCACCAAGTACCCGGATATTGCAAAGGATTATTTCTATAATCAGAAGCATCAGACCGTGGAGATCATCAAGCTGAACGGCTCCATCGAGCTGGCACCCATTGTGGGGTTGTCTGATGTGATCGTGGATATCGTGGAGACCGGCTCCACGCTCCGCGAGAACGGCCTTGGCGTGCTGGAAGAGGTAATGCCTCTATCTGCCCGCATGGTGGTCAATCAGGTGAGCATGAAGATGGAATCAGAGCGGATTACCAAGCTGATTCAAGATCTGAGGGCTGCACTGTAAATCGGAGGAAGCATGCAGCAAAAGCGTTTGAACTATCTGGATATGGCAAAGGGCATCGGAATCTTTCTGGTGATCCTGGGTCATATCGAATATATACAGGAGGATACCCTGAAATGGATTTCTTCCTTTCATATGCCGCTGTTTTTCGTGGTGGGAGGAATTCTGGCACGTCTGAAGCAGGGAGAAAAGCGTTCGGTCTTTCAGTCCATTGAAAGCCGGGTGCGGGGCGTACTGACGCCGTATCTGTCCTTTTCTCTGATGCTGCTGACCATGAATACGATTACGCATCTGCTGAACAGCGAGGCCCTGTCCGGAGCGGCGCTTGCGAGACAGTATGTGGATACCTTTACAGGTTACGGTGTGCATATTTTGTGGTTTTTACCGGCCTATTTTATCGCGGGCACGCTGTTCGCGGTGCTGACGGGAACCTGTAAGGAATGGCAGAGAAATTTTCTGATTGTGCTGTTGGCCGCCGGCGCTTACGGCATTTCTGCCGGGCTTGGGCTTGATCGGTATGTAACCTGGGAATGTACCTTAAGCGGATATCTGGGTTATGATATCCTAATTACGGTGTTGCGTGGAATTCTGGCTATGCCGTTTCTGGTGATGGGCTGGTACATGACGAGGCTTCCCAAGGGCTGGCCTGCGTTGCTGCTGATTCCCGGAAGTCTGCTGGCGCTGCGGGCTCCGGTGTTTGATCTACATTACCTGTATGTACATCCGGTGCATTACCTGAACGCGTTTCTGTGCTGCGCCGGGCTCATCGCCCTGGCGAAGGCACTGCCGGTGAGCCGCGTGTTATCCTGGCTTGGCCGGAATTCTTTAGTCATTATGTGTACACACGCCACCTTTTTGGTGGTATACTATGTGTCACTGGGAATGTTTTTTGTAAAAAAATGGATACCAATGTCCCAGCCTGCGTTTAATCTGGGCGTTGCCATATTGGTCTGTGCCGCGGAGGTTCCCATTGCCTGGATTTTTAACCGCTGGTTCGGACGTCTTATTGGGAGGTCATCAAAATGAAAGTCGTTACATTGGATGAAAACAGCAAACAGAATCTGCTGGATGAATTGTTGAAGAGAAGCCCCAATCATTACGGGGAGTTTTCCGAACGGGTCAACGCCATCATCGAAGATGTTAAAAAGAATAAAGACGCGGCCCTGTTTTCCTATACGGAGCGGTTCGACGGGGCGAAGCTTGACGCATCCACCATCCGCGTCACCAAAGAGGAGATCGAGGAGGCTTACCATGAGGTAGATCCGAAGCTTCTGGAGGTCATCAAAAAAGCCCTGGTCAATATCCGCAGCTACCACGAGAAGCAGCGCCGTTACAGCTGGTTCGACAGCAAGCCGGACGGCACCCTGCTTGGCCAGAAAATCGGGCCCATCGCCTCCTGTGGCGTCTATGTACCCGGCGGCAAGGCAGTCTATCCGTCCTCCGTTCTGATGAACGTGGCCCCGGCCAAGGTGGCCGGTGTGGAGCGTATTGTCATGACCACACCGCCCGGAAAGGACGGCAAGGTATCTCCGAATACCCTGGTGGCAGCCTGTGAGGCGGGCGTGGATGAGATCTACAAGGTGGGTGGAGCCCAGGCCATCGCGGCGCTGGCTTTCGGTACGGAGAGTGTGCCGAAGGTAGACAAGATCGTGGGGCCCGGCAATATCTATGTGGCTCTGGCAAAGAAGGCCGTATATGGCTACGTAAGTATTGATTCCATCGCAGGCCCCAGTGAGATTCTGGTACTGGCTGATGAGACCGCCAATCCCCGCTATGTGGCGGCCGATCTGCTTTCCCAGGCGGAGCACGACGAGATGGCGTCCGCGATCCTGGTAACCACCAGCAAGGAGCTGGCGGACAAGGTTCAGGTAGAGATCGAAGGGTTTGTGCAGAAGCTGTCCAGGAAAGCGATTTTGGAAAAGTCGCTGGAAAACTATGGATATATTCTGATTGCGGAGAATCTGGGCGAGGCCATTGCGGCGGCTAATGAGATCGCCAGCGAGCATCTGGAGATCGTCACAAAGGATCCCTTCCAGGTGATGACCAAGATTAAGAATGCAGGCGCAATATTTATCGGCGAGAATTCCAGCGAGCCTCTGGGAGACTATTTCGCGGGACCGAACCACATCCTGCCGACCAACGGTACGGCGAAGTTCTTCTCTCCGCTGAGTGTGGACGATTTTATGAAAAAATCCAGTATCGTATACTATTCAAGAGAAGCGCTGGAGGCGGTACATGAGGATATTGAAACTTTCGCGAAAGCGGAGCAGCTGACGGCACACGCGAACTCCATTGCGGTACGCTTTGAGAAAAAGGAGGACTAGGCTATGGAACGAATCGCAAGTCTTTCCAGAACCACGAAAGAGACGGATATCGCCATTACCCTGAATCTGGACGGCAGCGGAAAAGCGGATATTTCCACAGGCATCGGTTTCTTTGACCATATGCTGAACGGCTTTTCCAGACACGGACTCTTTGACCTGACCTGTCAGGTGAAGGGCGATCTGGAGGTGGACTGCCACCATACCATTGAGGACACCGGCATTGTGCTGGGGCAGGTGATTCGTGAGGCCGTGGGAGATAAAAAGGGCATCGTCCGCTACGGCACCTGCATTCTGCCCATGGATGAATCCCTGGTGCTCTGTTCCCTGGATCTGTCCGGCCGTCCCTATTATGTGTCTGACGCAGAGTTTCTGACAGAAAAGATAGGAGAAATGGACACCCAGATGGTGAAGGAGTTTTTCTACGCCATTTCCTATAGCGCCGGTATGAACCTGCATTTCAAAATGCTCTCCGGCAGCAACAGCCATCACATGATTGAGGGCATGTTTAAGGCCTTTGCCAAGGCCCTCGACATGGCGACCACACAGGACCCGAGAATTACAGACGTATTATCTACGAAAGGAAGTCTTTGATATGAGTGAAAAAAATATCCCAGTGATCCGGCTTCTGGCCGGAAAGGTGCAGGGGGAGGGCGCGGACAAAGACGCGGCTGTCCTTGCAAGATATTACAGTGACAATGGAGCCGACGAAATTCTGGTCTTTGACCTGTCCGACGGGGATGTGGATCACGATCTGTCCATCGGCGCGTTGAAAGAAATCTGCCGCACCGTGGAGGTTCCGGTGAAGGCCGGCGGCAGAATCAAGCGGCTGGAAGATGTGAAGAAGATTCTCTATGCGGGCTGTGAGAAAGCCATTTTAAACTATGGACGTCAGGAAAATATCGACCTGACTGAGGATGCATCCAAGCGCTTCGGCAAAGAAAAGATTGCAGCCTGCGTGGACAGCTCTGATGTGGTCAGCGCCCCTGCGGCTCTGATCGAGGAGTATGTGAGCGAGCTGATTTATCTGAATGAGCTCGTACCCTTCGTTGAGAAAATCCGCCCCTTAAGCTGCAATATGGAATGGTCCGAGTTTAAGCTTGGCCCGGACGGCCTGGTTCCGGTGGTGGTACAGGATTACCGTACCGATGAGGTACTGATGGTAGCCTATATGAACGAGGAGGCCTTCCATCAGACGACCCGGACCGGCAAGATGACCTACTGGAGCAGAAGCCGCCAGGAGCTTTGGGTCAAGGGTCTGACCAGCGGTCATTACCAGTATGTAAAGGACCTTAAAGTAGACTGCGACTGCGACACCATTCTGGCAAAGGTATCCCAGACCGGAGCAGCCTGCCATACGGGCAATAAGTCCTGCTTCTTCCACGAGATCGCGAAAACCGATTACAAGAATACCAATCCGCTGAAGGTTTTCGAGGATGTATACAAGGTGATTGCAGACCGCAGGATACACCCCAAGGAAGGCTCTTATACCAATTATCTCTTCGACAAGGGAATCGACAAGATCCTGAAGAAGGTGGGAGAGGAAGCTACGGAACTGGTTATCGCGGCAAAGAATCCGGATCCGGAGGAGATCAAGTATGAGATGTCGGATCTGCTGTATCACGCTATGGTTCTGATGGTGGAGCGGGGTGTGACCTGGGAAGATATTACGTCGGAGCTGGCCAACCGGTAAAATAAAAACCATGGCAGTTCTGATTTCAGAATGCATTTCATAATGTATAGTAATTCCCACGAAATAAAAGGCGGTATCTTTATGAAAAAAACAGAAAGACAGGGCGGACAGTACCGGCAGCTTCTTTTGGCGCAGCGGGGGCAGGCCCCGGCTCAGGAGGAACCGGTCGGACGAATCTGGATAAGGATTCGCTTTTATGTCTGTCTCTGTCTTTTTGCGGCGTATATGCTTCTGGATTACAGCCATGCAAATATCGCTTCCTGGAACAGTGAACGGATCTGTCAGGAGGTGGAGCGGGATTACTCCGAACAGCTTGGCTTTGATTTGAATCAGGTTCTGAGCCAGGCTGCGTCGGCCATAGAATGAATACAGGAGCTTTAACTAATGAGTAAGACTTTTAAATTCGCATTCGTGAAAACCATCCCGGTTATGCTGGGATACATTTTCCTGGGACTGGCCTTCGGCCTGCTTCTGCAGGAAGCCGGTTACAGCTTCTGGTGGGCTCTTCTGATCAGCACTGTCGTCTACAGAAGCGAAGAGCCATCTGCCCGCAGTCATCGGTCTTATCAGCTCGGTGATCTGTCTTCAGATCTTCGGCGGCAGCAATTTTATCCTGCCGTCTCTCATCATTACAGTGACAATTCTGATGGCATTGCAAAAAAGACTGGAAGGAAAGGTGGAAAATACATGACAGCGACGCGCGCATTTGTTATAATTCTGGTGACAGCTGTCTGCACGCTGATCACCCGGCTCATTCCTTTCGTGCTTTTCGGAGGGAACAAGGAGATGCCGAAAGCAGTCAATTATCTTGGCGCGATTCTGCCCCCGGCGATTATGGCAACTCTGGTGGTCTATTGTCTGAAGGGCGCAGATCTCTTTTCCCCCACCCATGGCATTCCGGAACTTTCGGCCACGCTTCTGACGGCGCTTTTACACGCCTGGAAGCGGAACGTGCTCCTTAGCATCGCGGCGGGAACCTTCTGCTACATGCTTCTGGTGCAGGTAGTTTTCTGAAATAATATTTTTGAAGTAGGAAAGACATGAATTTAAACAAATTAAAACAGAACAAAAAGAAACTCTTTGCAGCAGCGGCAGTCTTGTGGCTGCTTGTTTGCATGTTTGTCACGCCGGTATTTACGACGGTGACACTGACCTTTGAAAATGACCCCCATGGCGAGGTGGTAACAACCGTTTTTGCCGGACCGGGTGAAAATGTCAGCGGCCGGGATGATCACCATCGGGTGGTGGTGAATGGGGTTGCCCGGATCTTCTTTGGTGATCTCCAGTACGGCAGCCACTGCTCCCTGAAACGTATCGACCCGCTGGACCAGCATTATTCCACAGGCGAGCCGCTGACCATCACAGGGCTTACTGTGTCGAAGAACGGTATTCAGACGGTGGATCTGACCGGTGACAAGCTGAGAACTTATTTTACGGTTAATTCGGATCTGGATCTGGTGGGAGAGGACGGCTTTACCTTTCTGGTGACCGGAGAGGATTCCCAGATGCTTCCGACAGAAGCCTTTCAGACACTGTGTGCGCAGACGCCCTTTGTCGTGCGGCTTCTGGGCGCGTTTGGCAGCGGCATTCTTCTGGTACTGGCTATTCTTTTGGTACGCTGGTTCACACGGACAATCGCGGGACAAGGTCTCTTTTCCAAATTGATTTTCTGTGTGTTGTTCGGCGGACTTTTCGCGGCCACCTTGATGACCATTTTTACCGGCTTCTGGAATCCGTTCTATCTGAATCCGGACGAATATCATACCCTGTCGGCAGTCAATTATTATTTCTCGCACTTTATGCCGCCGGATATGCGGGATCCGGCCATCATCGATTCTTATGCCATCTACGGAACCACCAGGCACAGCGAATGGACGCTCTTTTATTTCCTGACTGCGAAAATCGGACAGTTTTTTGCAGACCCCATTATCCGGGTGCGTTTCTTTACGACGGTGACCTTCTGTATCATGGCTGGCATTGCGCTGAAGAACGTAAAGAAGAACTGGGCGCTCTCTGCCATGCTGCTTCTGACGCCCCAGGTGTGGTATCTGTTTTCCTACTGCACTTCGGATTCCCTGGATTTTTTCATGAGTTTTCTGTGCATGTATGAAGTTATGAAAAAGGACAGCATGCTAAATCGGGTGCTGGACGAGCCGTTTTGCAAAAAGCAGTTGCTTTACATGGCGCTTCTGGGTCTGCTGTTTGTGCAACCCTTATGGGGCAAACCCACGTTCTATGTGGTGCTGATTTTCATTTTCCTGGTGCTGCTGATTCGACTGTTCTATACGCCGAAGGAGAAGCGCATGACGCTGCTCTGGAAGTATTTGGGCATTGTGGGTTTTACGCTTGGTATTTTCACGATCCGATATATGATTACGGATTTCCCGTACTACGGTCTCTTTGGCAAATATCAGGTCTATATGGATATGATGGAGCAGACGGCCCTGCCCGAATACAAGCTCTCCACGCCGGCTCTGGAACGGGCTTATTCTATGAGCTTTATGGAAAAGGGCATTACATTGGAACAGCTTCTGATCGGCTTTGATTTCAATAAGAACCTGTTCCGCACCTTCGCGGGCTTCTTTGGATCTTACGCGTTCGGCGCCCGGGACTGGTATTATACGGTTATGGCCATTCTCTATCTGGCGATCATCGGATATCTGCTGGCGCAGGCTTACCGGAAAAAAGACTCCCGGACCTGGTGGGAGATTGGCGCGGCGGCCTTGTCTATGTTCATCCAGTACGCGCTGATTGTATACAATGCCTGGGTGGTGGACTTCCAGCCCCAGGGACGTTACCTGCTGCCGATTGTGTTCTATGCGGCCTACCTGATTCATCGGACGGACTGCGAAGGGAAGAGTAAGGTGCTGCGGATATTACTGTGTCTGACCTGTCTCTTATCCCTGTACAGCTTCTATACCGTGGGCATTCCGAATCTGGTGTCGGTGCACGGAATACAGGCGTAACTGAAAGTCCGAAATAAAATGCGGCACCAGGAATATACTTATATGCCTTGACACAGGCGAATGAAGGAGAAACATAGGTTATGATCTGGTTGAAAGACAAACGAATATGGATTTTGCTTGGCTTCTATGGAGTCCTGGCGATTCTTTTTCATATGTGCTGGCTGAAGCTTGGCGGCGGGGATGATTATTACTTTATGACCTGCCTTGATGATACCAGCTTCGGCGCATTCATGGTGAAGCGCTGGTATGGCTGGTCCTCCCGCCTGGTAATCGAGGGCGTGCTGGTACTGGTATTGCAGCAGCCGATCCTGGTATGGAAGGTGCTGGATATTCTGGTGTCGGTGCTAATTGCGTGGCTGTTGTGCGGATTTTTCTGCAGCGGCTATGGGAAACATGGAAGTGGCAGCAGTATCCAGACCGACAAAAACACTTTGTCTGGGACTCGGACGGTTGTCCCGCTTACATCCCTGATTCTGTTCCTCTGCCTCCTCCTTTCCTATGATTTCCGGGAAATGGATTCGGCAGGCTATATGACCACGACCATCAACTACTGGTGGCCCCTGGCAGCGTTAATGGTAGCGGCGCTGCCTCTGTATCTCTGGTATCAGGAAGGTACCTGCAAGAAAAGTTACTATGTCCTCGGTACGCTGGCGGCCATTTTCGCCATCAATCAGGAGCAGATCTGCGCCATGGCATTGCTGGCCTGTCTGTATCTGCTGATTACAGATAATCTGCGGGGAAGAAAGACGAATCCCTATCTGTATGTACTCCTTGCCCTGTCTGTATGCTTCGCCATCTGCGTCGCGATTTGCCCAGGCAATGCGGCTCGCAAGGCTTCCAACATTGATTTCTGGTTCCCGTCCTACGCCGGATTCAATCTGGTGCAGAAGGTATTGCTTGGTTGGTACAGTCTACTAAAGACTCTGTATCAGGACGTCAATCTGCCTTATTTTCTGATGAGCGCCGTGCTGTTTATGGCAGTCCGAAAAAAGCAGAAGAGACTTCCGGCACGCCTTATCGCAGCCATTCCACTGCTCTCAAATTTGGGACTTCTGGGCGTCCTGCTGTTCGGAAAATACCGGGAATACCCCTGGGTACACCTGATTCTCCATGTGTTTGATTTCGACCAGCCCGTAGTATACTATCAGGGCAGTCTGCCGAATTCCAACCGACTCCTGCTGCTTGTATACACGTTCTGCTGCGCCTGCGTGGTGATTTCCCTGTTCCTTATCTGGAATAAGAAAGAGCGATCCATCGACGCATTAGCACTCCTCGTCATTGCCTCCGCCTCCAAGATCAGTATGGGCTTGTCGCCTACAGTCTGGGCCTCCTCGGAGCGCACCAGTATTTTCCTGGATTTCGGATTTATTCTGCTGGGAATGCTGGCGGTACGGGAAATGGAGCCGTGGAAAGCTGCTAAAAAATCGTGTTGTGCCATACCGTAAAGTAATGTATAATAATTCCCAGTGCTTTATGCATTATTTAACTGGACATATTTTGTTCTTACGATGTAATAAAGGAATATAGGTATTTCATGAAACGTAATAAAATAAAAAAAATTCAGTATATCATATGTTGTGTTCTATTAATATGGGGTGTAATTGATAGTTTAGTTCAATTTGTAAGGCTGGTTACCAACCCGGCATGGAGTGCTTCTTATAGTGCGCCGTTGCTGTGGTTTCTGATTATTTATTTTGTACCAGTGTGTATTATATTTTTTATATTTGAAATAATCAAACGATTTATTAAATAAATTAGGGGGAATCACATAATAGCGGAACAGGTTACCACTCCGATATCATTACCGGAAAATCATGTTGTATTTAATGAGTTCCCTGATCTATGCTATTGTGCAATTATTTTATGTGTATATAGCACAAAGAACAGCGAGGTATGTATGAAAAAATTAGCTTTGTCCGATGAAATTTTGCTGAAGATAGATAAACCGGCCCGGTATCTCGGAAATGAGATCAACGCAGTGATGAAAGATAAAAATAAGATAGATATCCGTTTTGCCATGTGTTTCCCGGACGTCTACGAAATAGGCATGTCCCATCTGGGCATCCAGATCCTGTACGATATGTTCAATCAGCGGGAGGACGTCTGGTGTGAACGCGTCTATTCTCCCTGGACCGATCTGGACAAAATCATGCGGGAGCAGCACATTCCGCTCTTTGCCCTGGAGTCGCAGGATCCCATTCGTGAGTTTGACTTTCTGGGTATCACGCTGCAGTACGAGATGGCCTACACCAACGTCCTTCAAATCCTGGATTTAAGCCAGATCCCGCTCTATGCCAAAGAGCGTACCTGGGATGACCCCATTGTCATTGGCGGCGGTCCCTGCGCTACCAATCCGGAGCCGCTGGCGGATTTCTTTGATCTGTTTTATATCGGAGAGGGCGAGACCTCCTATTTTGCGCTGTTGGACGCTTATAAGGCTTCCAGGGCAGCAGGAGAGAGCCGTGTACAGTTCCTGGAGCGTGCGGCGGAGATTCCGGGCATCTACGTACCCGCCTTTTATGACGTGACCTATCACGAGGACGGCACTCTGGCGTCCATGGAGCCCAACAATCCCCATGCGCCCGCAAAGGTACAGAAGCAGGTGGTCACCGATCTGACTCACAGCTTCTATCCGAAAAAGCCGTTGGTTCCGTTTATCAAGGTGACCCAGGATCGTGTAGTTCTGGAGATTCAGCGTGGCTGCATCCGCGGCTGCCGTTTCTGCCAGGCCGGTATGCTGTACCGCCCTATCCGGGAGCGTTCCCTGGAAATGCTGGAAGAGGCCGCCACAGAGATGCTTAAAAACACCGGACATGAGGAGATTTCCCTAAGTTCCTTAAGCTCCAGCGATTTCAGCCGCCTGCCGGAGCTGGTGAATTTCCTCATCGATACCTTTGGTAATAAGGGCGTCAATATTTCCCTGCCGTCTCTGCGTATCGACGCCTTTTCCCTGGATGTCATGAGCAAGGTCCAGGATATCCGCAAGAGCAGCCTGACCTTTGCGCCGGAGGCCGGTTCCCAGCGTCTCCGGGACGTGATCAACAAGGGACTGACTGAAGAAATCATTCTGGAAGGCGCCGGGCAGGCCTTTGAGGGCGGCTGGCAGAAGGTGAAGCTGTATTTCATGCTGGGACAGCCCACAGAAACGATAGAGGACGAGAAGGCCATCGCCTGGCTGGCGGAGAAGATCGCAAAGCGTTACTACGAGATTCCCAAAGACAAGCGCAACGGTAAATGTCAGATTACCGTCAGCACTTCCTTCTTCGTGCCGAAGCCCTTCACCCCGTTCCAGTGGGCGCGCATGTGTACCAAGGAAGAATTTCTCGACAAGGCCTATATCGTCAACAGTGAGATCAAGGCCCAGTTAAATAAAAAGAGCATCAAATACAACTGGCATGAGGCCGACGTGACCGTGCTGGAGGGCATTCTGGCCCGCGGCGACCGCCGGGTGGGCGCGTCCCTTCTGGCTGCTTACCGGAACGGCTGTCTCTTTGATTCCTGGAGCGAGTGCTTCGATAATGACAGGTGGCTTCAGGCCTTTAAAGAGACCGGACTGGATGTGCCGTTCTATACTACCAGACATCGTGATGAAAATGAGTTGTTCCCCTGGGACTTCATCGACATCGGCGTTACGAAAAAATTCCTGCTGCGGGAGTGGAAGCGGGCTCACGAGGAGACCGTAACCCCCAACTGCCGTCAGCAGTGCCAGGGCTGCGGCGCGGGCAGTTACCGTGCCGGCTGCTGTCCCACAGCGCTTACAGGAGGTGAAAACGCATGAAAATCCGTATCAAATTCCGCAAATATGGTATTATGAAATTCATCGGCCATCTGGATATCATGCGCTATTTCCAGAAGGCCATGCGCCGGTCGGACATCGACATCTGCTATTCCGCAGGCTTCAGCCCCCATATGATCATGTCCTTTGCGTCTCCCCTGGGCGTGGGGCTTACCAGCGACGGCGAGTACCTGGACATTGAGATAGGAAATGAGCTGTCCTCCGAAGCGGCAGTAAAGCGTCTGAACAAAGTTATGGCCGAGGGCGTGGAGGTTCTTTCCTTCCGGAGGATCCCCGAGGAAAAATCCGCCAACGCAATGTCTCTGGTGGCGGCTGCCGATTACGAGGTCCGTTTCCGGGAAAACAGCCTGCCTGCGGACTGCGTCTTTGGAAATGGCCTGGAGGAAAAGTGGGCGGCGTTCTTCGCACAGAAACAGATCCTGGTGACAAAAAAGACGAAAAAAGGCGAGCGGGAGCTGGATTTAAAACCATTGATTTACGATACAAAATGCCAGGATGATTCCATTTCCTTACAGCTCTCCGCCGGAAGTGCCGAGAATGTGAAGCCGGAGCTGGTACTGGAAGCCTTTGCCACTTACGCAGGCTTTGAACTTCCGGAATTTGCCCTGCTGATTCACCGGAAGGAGCTGTACGCAAACCTGGCCGGTGAGAGCGAGCCACGGAAGCTGATAAGCCTGGAAGATCTGGGAGAGGAATTCTGATGGAACAGACAGAAATCATGGCAGAGCATACCTCTTCTTCGCACGCCGGGCAGCAGGGAGGCGGCGCCTTTCTGGTAACCACCCTGACCATCAGGGACCGGGAGCGCACAGTCTACGCTTTTTATGAAAATGACCATGCCGCCGAGCTGTCCTGTCTGCCCGCAGGCGGAGAATCCATCCTCGGAAATATCTATGTGGGCAAGGTGAAAAATATCGCTGCCAATATCAGCGCGGCCTTTATCGAGATTGCAAACGGGCAGCTCTGTTATTACGCCTTAAATGACAATGATGCGCCCATTTTCACGACACCGAAGAAAAAGAACACACTGGTGGCCGGAGATGAGCTTCTGGTGCAGGTGAGCCGGGAGGCCGTCAAGACCAAAGCCCCCACAGTCACTGCGAACCTGAATTTTGCCGGAAAATATCTGGTTCTGACCAGCGGCAAGCATCATCTGGGTCTGTCTTCCAAGCTTTCTCCTGAGGATAAACAGCGGCTTCGCACTATCGCAGAGCCTTTTCTTGGGAAAGATTTCGGCATCATCGTCCGTACCAACGCAGCGGAAGCCTCGGAGGATGAGCTGCGCGCGGAGCTTGGCGAACTGACAGAAGCCTATCGTCACACCGTGGAAACCGGGCGAAACCGCGCCTGTTTTTCTCTTGTATACAAAGAGCCATCCGCTTACGCGGCAAGACTGCGGGGACTACGTGCCGACAGCTTTAATAAAATCGTGACGGATCGTGCGGACATTTACAGGGAACTAAAAGCCTATCTGACAGACCGTCAGCCGGCGGATCTGCCAAAGCTTTATTTCTATGAAGAGACAGCACCGTCCCTGGACAGCGTCTATGGCCTGTCCAAGGCCTTTGAAGAAGCCGGAAAAGAGCGTGTATGGCTCAAATCCGGCGGCTATCTGGTAATTCAACCCACGGAAGCCCTGACCGTTGTGGACATAAATACGGGTAAATATACGGGCAAAAAGAAGAAGGACGACACCTTCCTGAAAATCAATCTGGAGGCGGCCAGAGAGTTGGCGAGACAGCTCAGGCTCCGGAATTTGTCCGGTATCATTGTGGCAGATTTCATCGATATGGATCGGGAGGAAGATAAGCAGACACTGATGGCAGTGCTGGCATCGGAATTAAAAAAGGATCCGGTACGGACGTCCCTCGTAGATATGACGCCTCTTGGCCTGGTAGAAATTACTCGTAAAAAAGTGCAGAAGACACTGGCAGAGCAGGTAAACAGCTGATTTCACACAGACATCCGGAAAACACATTCAGGAACGTTTTAAGGGGACTGAATGCATGAAAAACAGGCGAAAAATATTTAGCTGAAATATAATAGAAATTACTTGACAGCAGGAAATTGTCCTGCTATTATATAAAAGATGCCGCACAACGAGGTATAAGTATGTGCTTTTTCAGTCCGACTGGAGAGCGCGTCACCGAAATTGGCGAGTAATTATATTAGGAGGTGCCACAGAATGTACGCAATTATTGCAACAGGTGGTAAACAGTACAAAGTATCTGAAGGCGACGTGATCAAGGTTGAGAAGCTTGGCGTTGCAGCTGGTGAGACTTATGAGTTCGATCAGGTTCTCGCAGTTGGCGGAGATTCTCTGACCGTAGGTACACCGACTGTAGCAGGAGCTACTGTAACTGCATCTGTAATCGGTGATGGTAAGGGCAAGAAAGTCATCGTTTACAAGTACAAGAGAAAATCTGGATATCACAAGAAGAATGGTCACAGACAGCAGTACACAGAAGTGAAGATCGAGAAGATCTCCGCGAACTAATTGTCATGATAACCGTTACCATATATAAGAAATCCAATCAGTATCTGGGGTTCGATATCAATGGACATGCCGGATACGCGGAGGAGGGTTCCGATATTATCTGCGCAGCAGTCAGTGTGCTTTCACTGAATACGCTGAATTCTATCGAGGCCTTTACAGAAGATGAATTTTCCGGTGAACAGGGTGATGGGTCGCTGACCTGCACCTTCCCGGAGCCTTTGTCAGAGAAAGCCGCATTGTTGATGGATTCCATGGTACTTGGGCTGACAGACATTCAAAAAAGCTATGGGAAACCATATATCAGGATTGTATTCAAGGAGGTGTAATACCATGTTACAGATGAACCTTCAGTTATTCGCTCATAAAAAGGGAGTAGGTTCTACAAAGAACGGCAGAGATTCCGAGTCCAAGAGACTGGGAGCTAAGAGAGCCGACGGACAGTTCGTAAAGGCCGGAAACATTCTTTACAGACAGCGCGGAACCAAGATTCACCCGGGTGTGAACGTAGGACGCGGTGGCGATGATACACTGTTTGCTCTGACCGACGGAGTCGTAAGATTCGAGAGAAAGGGCAGAGATAAGAAGCAGGTTTCTATCGTTCCGGTAGTAGCAGAATAAGTTGGTTGTAAAAGGCTTCAAGTCGGAAGATTTGAAGCCTTTTTTACCATTTTAATTTTCGGAGAATTATTATATGTTTGCAGACAGAGCAAAGATTTTAATCCGCTCCGGTAAGGGCGGAGACGGACATGTCAGCTTCCGCCGGGAGCTGTACGTACCCAACGGCGGTCCGGACGGCGGAGACGGCGGACGCGGCGGCAATGTGATTTTTGAAGTAGACGAAGGACTGAATACCCTCTATGAGTACCGTCATAAGAGAAAGTTCAAGGCTCAGGACGGCGAAGAAGGCGGAAAACGACGCTGCCACGGTAAAGACGGCAGCGATATTATATTAAAGGTTCCGGAAGGAACTATCATCAGAGAAGCGGAGAGCGGAAAGGTGATCGCGGACATGTCCGGCGAGAACCGCAGACAGGTAATCCTGCAGGGCGGCCGTGGCGGCGCGGGAAATATGCATTTTGCCACATCCACCATGCAGGTCCCGAAATACGCCCAGCCGGGCGTACCGGCCCAGGAGCTGGAGGTTCTTCTGGAGCTGAAGGTCATCGCGGACGTGGGACTGGTCGGTTTCCCGAATGTGGGAAAATCCACGTTCTTATCCCGTGTGACCAATGCACAGCCGAAGATCGCCAACTATCATTTCACCACTCTGAACCCGAATCTGGGCGTGGTGGATTTGCAGGGTGCTCCTGGCTTCGTCATCGCGGATATTCCGGGACTGATTGAGGGTGCTTCCGAGGGCGTGGGTCTGGGACATGAGTTCCTGCGCCATATCGAGCGTACCCGCGTACTGATCCATATTGTAGACGCTGCTTCCACGGAAGGCCGTGATCCGGTAGCGGATATCTACGCCATCAACAAGGAGCTTGAGGCTTACAATGAAGAGATCGCGGCGCGTCCGCAGGTCATTGCAGCCAATAAGATAGACGTCCTGGGCGACAATGAGGAGCCCATCCAACGTCTGAAGGACGAGTTTGAGCCACAGGGCATCAAGGTATTCCCGATTTCCGCTGTGGCCGGAAAGGGACTGAAGGAACTCCTCTACTATGTAAGGGAGCTCCTTGATCAGGCGCCCCAGGAGGCCATTGTCTTCGAGCAGGAGTACTTCCCGGGCGAGGAGCTGGTATACGAGAACCTGCCATACACCGTTATCAAATCCGAGGAGGAAGAGGGCGTCTTCATCGTGGAAGGACCGCGTATCGAGAAAATGCTGGGCTACACCAACCTGGATTCCGAGAAGGGCTTTGCCTTCTTCCAGAACTTCCTGAAGAATACGGGTATCTTAAAGGAGCTTGAGGAAGCCGGTATTCAGGAGGGCGATACGGTCCGGATGTACGGACTTGCATTCGACTACTTCCGTTAGGCAATGAGCAGTGCGGAAGAAAGTAAAGACAGACACGTTGTACCCGAAGGGCACATAAGGGGCTGTTTTTGCTTTCTTTCATAGGGCGAAGCCCGCGAGCGAGATAGAGCGCAGCGGCAAGGTGAGCCCGGAGGGCGAGAGAGTGCCCTGGGGCAAATCGATCCGCACTGCGATATAAATATAAGACAAAAGGAGAAATCATGACAAGTAAACAGCGTGCTTATTTAAAAGGCCTCGCAATGACCATGGAGCCGATTTTCCAGGTGGGCAAATCTTCCGTTACACCGGAATTTACCAAGGCTGTGGACGAAGCGCTGACTGCCAGAGAGCTGATTAAGCTCAGCGTTCTGCAGAACTGCGCGGATGATCCCCGCGCCATCGCAGAGGTAATTGCCGACCGCACCCGCTCTCAGGTCGTGCAGGTGATCGGAAAGAAGATCGTGCTGTATCGTGAGAATACAGACGAAAAGTACAAGAAAAAGAAGATTGTACTTCCGTTATAAGATTTTATAAAACACAGATTCTCAGGGAAAGGCGGTTATTTTCATGGAGCTTACACGAAAAAAGGTCGGCATCTTGGGCGGAACCTTTGATCCGATTCATACCGGACATCTGATTCTGGCGGAAGCTGCCTATGAGTCCTTTTCCCTGGATTATGTGCTGATTATGCCAAATGGCAACCCGCCCCACAAGGCCGGTCAGGTGAACGCTACCATGGAACAGCGCACCCGGATGGCGGAGCTTGCTGTGGCGGATAATCCGCATCTTAAGGTATCGGATTTCGAGAAAACACCGCAGGATTATCATTATACCTACGAAACCCTGGAGTTTCTGAAAAAAGAGCACCCGGATACCGATTACTATTTTATTCTGGGAGCAGATTCCCTGGTTCATTTCCACACCTGGATGGAACCCAGACGGATCTGCGAAGCCTGCAGTATCTTGGCGGCTACCCGGGATCATATGGAAAGCGAAGAGTTGACCGCCCGCATTCAGGAGCTTTCCCGGTTGTTCGGCGCTCATATTTATCCCATGGAGACGCCCAACATCGACATTTCCTCCAATATGATTCGGGAGCGTGTCCGCACCGGTCGTTCTATCCGGTATTATGTGCCTGAGGCAGTGGAGGAATATATTTATAAAAAGGGATTATACTGTCCGGCTTAAGGAGTTACTGATTATGATGAAGAATTATGATATGAAATCCTATCAGAAGAAGCTGAAGCGGGAAATGGATGAGGGCAGATATCAGCATACACTGGGCGTCATGTATACTTCCGCGGCCCTGGCCATGCGCTACGAATATGATATCCAGAAGGCACAGATGGCGGGACTTCTGCACGACTGTGCGAAATGTATTCCCAATGGAAAGAAATTAAAGCTGTGTGAGAAACACAACATTCAGATCACAGAGGTGGAGCGCCGCAATCCCTTTCTGCTGCATGCGAAGCTTGGGGCCTTTCTGGCCATGCATGAGTACGGCATCAACGACAAGGAGATTGTCAGCGCCATTTTAAACCATACCACCGGTAAACCGAATATGTCATTGCTCGACAAAATCGTCTACGTGGCGGACTATATCGAGCCCCGCCGTAACAAGGCACCGAATCTGACGGAGGTACGGAAGCTTGCGTTTATGGATCTGGATGAGGCTCTGTATAAGATTCTGTCTGATACACTGGCTTATCTGGACGACGGCCCGGGCGAGGTGGACGAGATGACAGTCAAAGCTTATGAATATTATAAGGCAAAGCGTGAGGAGGCAAACCATGACACAGAAGCAGTCTAAAGAAATGGCGCGTCTGGCTTATCAGGCCATGGAAGACAAGAAAGCGCGCGATATCCGTATCATTGATATTTCTGAAATTTCCGTTCTGGCCGATTATTTTCTGATTGCCAGCGGTTCCAATAAGAACCAGGTACAGGCCATGGTGGACAACGTACAGGAGGAGCTGCATAAGGCAGGCTTCGTTCCGAAGCAGGTGGAGGGCTACAACAGCGCCAACTGGATTCTCCTGGACTATGGCGATATCATCATCCATGTATTTGATGAAGAAAATCGTCTGTTCTACGATCTGGAGCGGATCTGGAGAGACGGATCCGTCATTACTGCCGAGGATCTGGAGGCATAAAAACCATGAGTAAGATCGAAAAGGTCACCAAGACCACCGATAACCGATTCCTGAATATGTACGATCTGGATGTCGTTACAAAAACCGGTCATAAGGGACTTTACCACGTGGCATCCCGGGCAAAGGACGTGTCTGATTTGAAGTTGAATACTCATGTCAACAAACCGGATGGAGTCATTATCTATGCCCTCTATGGCGAAAAGCGGGAGCAGGTGGTCCTGATTCGCCAGTATCGGTTCAGCATCGGCGGTTACATCTATGAATTTCCGGCGGGACTGGTGGATGAAGGGGAAAATTATCATCAGGCAGGTGTGCGGGAACTGAAAGAAGAGACCGGACTTACGTTTCATCCTATTGAAGTAGATGAGATGTACAGCCGCCCTTATTTTACGACCATTGGAATGACCGATGAGTCCTGCGCTGCTGTATACGGTGCCGCAGACGGTGTAATTTCCAGGAATGGTCTGGAAGACGGAGAAGAGATAGAAGTCGTTTTGGCAGATCGCATGGAAATTCGAAGAATTCTGAAGGAAGAGAATGTATCACTGATGTGCGCTTACATGATGATGCATTTTCTGTATGAGGATCCGGAGAAGCCTTTTGGATTTTTACATGCGGAATAAACATGACAGCAGATGAATATGACTCTGCCAGGAAGGTGACTGTCATAGAGAGCAACTCATTGGAAACTTATGTGTTATATTGAATTTTGGATTATAATGTAGAAAGATGTAACATTGTAAAGGCTCTGTATTACAAATCATATGTAATACAGAGCCTTTTATAAGATAGCTTTTTTTTATTACACTTTTCAGTAATTACCGGAAGAAGCGGAACACACCGAACACCTTACCAAGAATCTGACAATCCGGCACGATAATCGGATCCATGGTATCATTTTCCGGCTGCAGACGGATGTGATCGGCCTCGCGATAGAAGGTCTTGACCGTCGCGGAGTCGTTGATCAGCGCAACCACCATGTCGCCATTGGCAGCGGTCTGACACTGCTCCACAAGAATGGTGTCGCCGTCAAAGATGCCCGCATTGATCATGGACTCGCCTTTAACCTGTAGCATAAAACATTGCTCATTTGGCATAAACTCCATCGGTACCGGGAAATAAGACTCCACGTTCTCCACGGCCAGAATGGGCTCTCCGGCTGCCACACGGCCTACAACCGGGACGTTAACAACTTCACCGCGGCGGGCCGTATTGAAGTTATCATCCATGATCTCAATCGCGCGGGGCTTAGTGGGATCCCGGCGGATATAACCGTTTTTCTCCAACGTCTCCAGATGGGAATGAACGGACGAGGTGGATTTTAACTGTACCGCCTCGCAGATGTCACGGACCGAGGGCGGATATCCCTTGTTAATGATCTGTGATTTAATATATTCAAGAATTTCGGACTGCTTTTTCGAAATTTTACCGTAAGCCATAGTTAGATTCCTCCCGAACGTAATAAGGTCTGTATTTACTATCAGTATACCACAGGATGTATGATGATGCAAACAAATGTTTAGAAAATTTGTTCGTTTCCTTTTACAAGTATACATAATATAATTATGTATACTTGTGCGTTACAAAATTGCATATTTGTGTAAATTTTAAGCATATTTTACATTTTTACTGGTATCTTATTACAGAACGTGATATAATTGTTACCAGATTATTAAATTCTACACAGGAAGGAAACTATGCAGATGAAAAAACGTTTAACACTGATTCTGCTGACCTTATCTCTTGCAGGCCTCCTTAGCCTTACCGGCTGTGGTAAAGGCGATCAGGAAGCTACATCAGATAACACTTTTTCCACTGAGGATGAAGTGACAGCGGATGAAGCAGAGGACACAGAAGACACCAAAGAAGAAGCGGAAGAGGAAGAGGTTGCTCCGGAAGGTATGTACCGCAGTGAACTGACCAATGAGTGGATCAGCGAAGATCTGAAGGATCAGCGTCCCATTGCTGTTATGGTTGACAATGAGAAGACCGCACTTCCACATTATGGACTGTCTCAGGCAGACATTATCTACGAGATGATGAACAGTACTCTGAATGACCATATCACCCGTTTCATGGTTCTGGTAAAAGACTATGACAGCATCAAGCAGTTGGGAAGCGTACGAAGCGTACGTCCGACCAACCTGATGATCGCGCCGGAATGGAATGCCATCGTATGTCATGACGGCGGCCCGTTCTATATCAATACATTCCTGAATAATCCCTATGTGGATCATTTCAGCGGAACCTTCTCCCGCGTAAAGAACGGAAAGCCCCGTGAGTTTACCGAATATATTCTGACCGGCGATATGGCAAAGAACTTCAAAAATAACTCCAGTATCGACCGTAGCTATAATGAATATGCTCCCAAAGAAGCACATTTCCAGTTTGCTTCCGAGAGTAAACCGATAGAGCTTGACGGAACGGATTGCACACTGGTAGACCTGCCCTTCAAGCACAATGGCTCTCAGCTCGATTACGATGCGGAGAGCGGCACCTATCTGTATTCCGAATACGGCTCCAAGCATTTGGATCCGGGCAACGGTAACAAGCAGCTGGCATTCAAGAATGTTATCCTGCAGAAGATGTCCTACAGCCAGTTAGACGAGCATGGTTACATGGTATGGAACTGTCTGGCAAGCGGTCAGGAGGGCTATTATATCACCAATGGTAAGGCCATCCCGATTACCTGGACCAAGACATCCGATACCGAACGTACGGTTTACCGTGATCTGAACGGCGACGAGATTACTATCAATACCGGTAAGACCTACATTGGCTTCGTAGCAGATGATGTGTGGAGCGAACTGGTAGTTGAGTAAACAAACTTCAAAAAATGGGTAGAAGAGTACAGCACCATCGCAGCGAAAAACGCAGCAGATTAGTTTTCACTTCATCCTAACGCTGCTTCCTCAAAAGGCCCTGCAGGTGATTCATTCATCTGCAGGGCCTCTCTTTATTCTTTCCGAAGCTTCACCACATTCGCCGCGCTGCGTCTCCTGGACTCATCCTGAGCGGCATAGTGCTTCCTTGTGGTATTGACGTCCTTATGACCCAAGACGTCCGCCACCAGGTAAATGTCGCCGGTTTCCTGATACAGCGTTGTACCGTAGGTACTCCGAAGCTTATGTGGGGTGATTTTCTTCAATGGCGTCACCTGCCTGGAATACTTTTTTACCAGATTTTCCACGGCCTTTACGCCGATACGACGGCGCTGGGTGGAATAGAAGAGGGCTTTTTCATGGCCTTCCTGGGGATTCACAAGCTTTCGGCTGCCATTGATATAATCCTTCAGCGCCTTTTCCACTTCATCACCGAAATAGACTATCATTTCGGAACCGCCTTTTCGGATGACACGGATGCCATTGGTATTGAAATCAATATCAGTCACATCCAAGCCCACGCACTCGGAGACACGGATTCCCGTACCCAGAAGAAGCGTCACAATAGCCAGATCCCGTTCTTTGGTTTTCTCATAGTAGACTTTTTTCTGACCGGTCAGCTCATCGCCGCCATGCTCGATAAAATCAAGTAAACGGGCTGTTTCATCCGGTTCCAAGCGGATGATGGCTTTCTCATGAAGCTTGGGCATGTCGACAAGGACGACCGGGTTATTTTTTATCAGTTCGTAACGGTAAAGATAATTAAACAAACTACGGACGGCAGATAACTTTCTTTTCATACCGCGTTCTCCATTTGTAATATCAATTTCGCCCTGTTCTTCCTCACGTTGATATAATTTTAAATATTCTTTGTATTCCTCAATGTCAACGGTACTAATTTTATCTAAATCCTCATATGTAAAATCTGTTGTTTTATAATTTTTAAATAAAGGATTTTTCTCTACCAGAAAACGAAAAAAAATTCGTATGTCATATCCATATGAAATTCTGGTGGTAGTAGCCATGCTCATTTCCTTTGCCCGGAAAAAATCGCTGACGAAAGAGGGCAGGGTAGTGAGCACCTCCCGCAGCCGCTGAATATTCTCCGCATCCTTCTGCTCATGGTAATTCTTGTATTTCATGATTCTGCTCATCCTTTCCATGAGTTTATTTTATCATTTATTGTGCGAAACTTCCAGAAAAGAATTGACTTTTCTGTATATACTGTTATAATAAATTTGTACAATTCCATATAAGGTATTAAGTGCTCAGATGGCCCCTCAGCCAGATGAGAAAAGGGAATCAGGTGTGAATCCTGAGCGATCCGGTCACTGTATTCAGGGAGTAGCCTTTGTTTGTATCCATTGTACTTTTACAGTATGAGAAGGAAAAAGGTATATGTTGATCTGTAAGTCAGGAAACCTGCTTAGTACTTGAGGAGAGACTTCCGATGAAAGTTCAGTTCCTGACAGAAAGGTATTTGCGTTATGCCTTTTTGGGATGTCTGCTTTTGGAAGCAGGCATTTTTTGTTTATGGAATGCGCTCGATGTGGAACCGTACAGGCAGCCGGGATGATATAAATCTTGAACATGCATTTTGATTTCTGGTCTGACAGGTCGTGACGGCATTCGGCTTGTTACGCTGGGAAGCTAAATGTACCTCACCAAAATCCCTCAAAAAGCGATATATTGTTACCCAACGAATTCGCTTACATTATAAACCAACCCAAATATTTAATCCGGCAGCCTCGACATCTGCGTCAGTGCTGTTCAGATTTTTCGATTTCACCTTATTGGGATTACCTGCAGCTTCCCGGTAGCGCGAATGAGAGAGGTTTGGACGTGCTGATAGCAGATGTTTTTTGTACCTTTTTTTATAATACCTGGAGCTGTATGGAATCACGCATATAGAAATATATAGCTATATCTATTCGAAAAACAAGGATTTGGCGTATAGATCTAGGTCAGTCTGTACGGCACTCTTCGCCAATAAATACATTGTGTTTCGCGCAGACCTGTAGATTAAAAGCCGGATATTTAATCTTTTTGCAGACTAAATATCCGGCTTTCTTTTGTACCTTTTCCATCTCTCTGGTATTTGTTTAAAATTCTCGTGTATCTTATTGGCAACGATTTATTTCTCTTGTGTATTTTATTTTCTCATGTATTTCGTGCTCACCAATCTTTTGTGTCTTAAAAGCTTTTGTACCTTATTAAAAATTCTCTCTTTTGTATATCTATGTAAAACTCAGTGGTACCACTGACAAACATAGCGCATCTGCCATGGTGGTCAATCGCTTACTTATACTCTGCAGAATAATACGGCATTATCAGATACTGGCCGGATACGATACTGTCGCTGTCTGCAATACCGTTAATCTGACGTACCTCTGCTACATAGACCGCACGGGACTCATACTGGTCACCCATATAATCCTCTGCCAGATCCCATAGGGTGTCGCCGGGCTGAATCTCAATATTCGTATAATACTTATAATAGATAGTATCCGACTCCTTTGCCTCGGCCTGGGAAAGAAAACTGCCGAACAAAAAGGTGAAGGCAAGGGCCAGGCAAAGGCCAGAAACCAGAATCAGGAAATTCCTTTTTCTTTCATATGCTCTTCTTCTCTCGTATCTTAATTTTCTTCCATACATAAGATATGCCCTCCCCACTCTTGCGCTCTCCAGTGCGCCTACTGTTCGAACACATTTTCCGAACAGCTGTTCTTTTTTGATATTTGTATTATAAGTCTCGAACATTCGTTTGTCAATACGTATGTTCGAATTTTATATAAAAAAGAATGTGCCACTGGCACATTCCCATGTTTCGAAAATTATTTACTGTTACATAAAAGCGGTATCCCTGTCCTTCTATTTCCGAAAGTCAGAAACACCGCCCGTACGGTTCTGTTTAAATATAATACATATCCTGCCCGCTGCTCAGGCGCTGCTGATAATCCGCCTTCAGTTCTTCCAGCGTAAGCTCTGACAGAAACCGTTCCATAGCCTGATTGATCGGGTCAATCAGACGCTTCTGCATGGTCTCTGAGACAGCGTAACATCGACTTTCCGAAGATACTTCTTCATCTGCTATCTGATAAGAACCCTCCAGGATCTCCAGGATCTCCGCTGCTGTAATGTATTTGGGGCTCCGGGCAAGCTGATAACCTCCCTGAGGCCCTTTTAAGGCCTTTACAAGCCCTGCGCGGCGAAAAGAAGCAAATACCTGCTCCAGAAACTGTGCCGGAATTTCTCCGCGTTCTGCGATGTTGCTCAGGGAAACATACTGATTCTGCGGCGCAGAAGCCAGATCAATTAATGCCCGCAGTCCATAGCGGCTTTTTTTCGAAAGCTGCATAAGTAAGTCCTCCTCATGAAAAGATAAGGGGCAGATGCATGATCCGCCCCTGTACTCAGTCTTTTTACTGTACTGCCTTGAATGCCTCATCCAGGTCCTGAATGATATCGTCGATATTCTCAGTTCCGATGGAAAGACGGATTGTGTTCGGCCTGATGCCCTGATCCAGAAGTTCTTCCTCTGTGCACTGGCTATGCGTGGTGGTTGCCGGATGGATAACCAGAGACTTCACATCAGCTACATTTGCAAGCAGGGAGAACAGCTCCAGGTTGTCGATGAAGTCCTTTGCCTTCTGTGCGTCGCCCTTGATTTCAAAGGTAAAAATGGAGCCGCCGCCGTTCGGGAAGTACTTTGCGTACAGTTCCTTCTGCTCCGGATCATCGGATACAGACGGATGATGAACCTTCTCTACCTGCGGATGGTTGTTCAGATACTCTACCACCTTCAAAGCATTCTCTACGTGACGTTCTACGCGGAGAGAAAGGGTTTCCAGTCCCTGCAGGAAGAAGAATGCATGGAACGGAGAAATGGTTGCTCCGGTATCGCGCAGAAGGATGGCACGAATCTTGGTTACAAATGCTGCAGGTCCAACTGCCTTTGTAAAGCTGATTCCATGATAGCTGGGGTTCGGCTCCGTCAGTGACGGGAATTTTCCGGATCCCTCCCAGTCAAATTTGCCGCTGTCTACGATAACGCCGCCGATGGTGGTTCCGTGTCCGCCGATGAACTTGGTAGCGGAATGTACGACGATATCTGCACCATATTCAATCGGGCGAACCAGATACGGGGTTGCAAAGGTATTATCTACAACCAGCGGGATTTTATGCGCATGGGCAATCTTTGCCAGTCTCTCGATATCTACCACATCAGAGTTCGGATTTCCCAGAGTCTCAATGTAAAGAGCCTTCGTATTGTCCTGAATGGCTGACTCTACCTCATCGTAGTTGAAGATATCTACGAAGGTAGTTGTCACACCGTATGCCGGAAGGGTATGCTCCAGAAGGTTGAAGCTTCCACCGTAAATGTTCTTTGCAGATACGATATGGTCACCGCTCTGAGCCAGGTTCTCAATGGTATAGGTGATAGCTGCCGCACCGGATGCTACAGCCAGAGCTGCTACGCCGCCTTCCAGTGCTGCAATTCTCTTCTCAAACACGTCCTCAGTGGGGTTGGTCAGACGTCCGTAGATATTGCCTGCGTCTGCCAGTCCGAAACGTGCAGCCGCGTGGTCGCAGTTGCGGAATACGTAGGAAGATGTCTGGTAAATCGGAACGGCTCTTGCATCCGTTACCGGATCCGGCTGCTCCTGACCTACGTGAAGCTGAAGGGTTTCAAATTTAAATTTTCTCTGTTCTCTTGTAAGTTTGCTCATTGGTTTTGCCCTTTCTTATGGTAAATTATTTTATGATACTTCAAATGAATTACTCGGTAAACAGCGGTGTGGAATAATATCTGTCTCCGGTATCCGGAAGCAGTACCACGATGGTCTTGCCTTTGTTCTCCGGACGCTTTGCGAGCTGGATGGCTGCGTACAGTGCTGCACCGGAGGAGATTCCTACCAGAACGCCTTCCTTCTTCGCCAGAAGCTTTGCTGTCTCAAATGCATCATCATTTTCAATCGGAAGAATTTCATCGTAAATCTTGGTATTCAGTACATCCGGGACGAAGCCGGCGCCGATTCCCTGAATCTTGTGGGGACCGCTCTTGCCCTCAGAAAGAACCGGGCTTCCTGCGGGCTCTACTGCTACAACCTTTACATCCGGCTTCTGGGACTTCAGGTACTCTCCTGTTCCTGTCAGGGTTCCGCCGGTACCTACGCCCGCTACAAAGATGTCAACTGCTCCATCGGTATCCTTCCAGATCTCCGGGCCTGTGGTTGCTTTATGTGCTGCCGGGTTTGCCGGATTTACGAACTGTCCCGGGATGAAGCTGTTCGGGATTTCCTTTGCAAGCTCTTCTGCTTTAGCGATGGCTCCTTTCATACCCTTGGCTCCTTCAGTCAGAACCAGTTCTGCACCATATGCCTTCAGGATGTTTCTACGCTCTACGCTCATGGTCTCCGGCATGGTCAGGATGATGCGGTATCCTTTGGCTGCTGCAATGGCTGCCAGGCCAATGCCTGTATTTCCGGAGGTCGGCTCTATGATTACGGAACCTTCTTTCAGTGCTCCCTTTGCCTCTGCATCCTCGATCATCGCTTTTGCGATACGGTCTTTTACGCTTCCGGCAGGATTGAAATACTCAAGCTTTACCAGTACGGCAGCTTCCAGTCCCAGCTCTTTTTCTACGTTTGTAACCTCTACCAGAGGTGTGTTTCCGATGAGTCCTAATGTTCCCTTATAAATATTTGCCATTGTTTTCGTTCTCCTTTCAATCTCCTCAAGTTCGGTTTTTCTTTTCTTATATTTCCTATCTGTTTAGTAGTATATACCTGGTTTTTGAAATTGTCAATAGCTTTTTTCATCTTTTTCTGATAAACTAAGTAGGGAATTAATTTGAAAATAATTTATATAAAAAGGAGCAAATTGAAGAAATACCCTACGGGTATACCTGAATTAAGAAAGGATTGACCAGAGGAAATGAAATTACAGCAGCTTTTAAGCCATGTCCGCAAGGCCGTGGATACCTACCATATGATTGACGACGGAGACCATATCGCTATCGGAATCTCCGGTGGAAAGGACAGCCTGACTATGCTCTATGCGCTGCATGGACTTCGGCGGTTCTATGAGAAGCATTTTGAAATTGAGGCAATTACAGTGGATCTTGGCTTCCCGAATTTTGATTTAAGTCCGATTCAGGCGCTCTGCGATGAGCTGGGCGTGCGGTATACGATTGTGAATACCGAGATCTATGACGTAGTGTTCAACGTCCGTAAAGAAAGCAATCCCTGCGCGCTCTGCGCCAAGATGCGCAAAGGTGCGCTTAATGAGACGATTAAGAAGTTGGGGTGCAATAAGATCGCGTACGCACACCACAAGGACGATGTGGTAGAGACGATGATGCTCTCGCTTCTCTATGAAGGGCGGTTTCATTCCTTTGACCCGGTGACGTATCTGGATCGGATGGATTTAACGGTGATTCGGCCATTGTTGCTGGTGGATGAGGCGGATGTGATTGGATTTAAGAATAAATACAATCTGCCGGTATGTAAAAATCCCTGTCCGGCGGACGGATATACCCGTCGGGAATATGCCAAGGAACTGATACGGCAAATCTGTCATGAGAATCCGGGGGCCAAGGAACGGATGTTCCGGGCGGTGCTGGACGGATTATATAAGAAGTTTGAGGACGCGGAGTATGTGCGCAAGCTGGTGCATCCGGATGTGATTTGATATGTTAAAACGGACGAAGCCAGGAAAAATCCCCTCCCACAGGGACGCATTTTCTTCCTGTGGGAGGGGATTTTTCCTGGCTTCTGGTTTTGTAAAACGAAAGGTTATTAAATAACTTCTTACTCAATCTCCGCATGCAGATCCTGCAGGGACTTCACATCAAGCTTGCCACCTTTGACATTTACCTGACGGATACCCTCCGCAGTAGCGATGGCTGCCGCCATGGTGGTCATATAGGGAATCTTGCCCTTGATAGCTGCCTTGCGGACATAGCTGTCATCAAAGCGGCTCTCATTTCCGGAGGGCGTATTCACAATTAAATCAATCTTCTTATTGGCAATAGCATCCAGGATATTCGGACGGCCCTCGCTCAGCTTCTTGATTTTCTCAGCCGGAATGCCATCTTCTGTAATCATATCGTAGGTTTTTCCGGTTGCCATAATATGGAAGCCATCCTGATGGAAGCCTCTTGCTACCTGAAGAAGCTCTTCCTTATCACGGTCGCTGACACTGATCAGAACCGTTCCGGACAGGGGCAGCGGCGTCTGAGTCGCTTCCTGCGCCTTGTAGAAGGCTTCTCCGAAATTGGACGCCAGTCCCAGTACCTCACCGGTAGAACGCATCTCCGGTCCCAGAATCGGGTCTACCTCCTGGAACATATTGAAGGGGAATACCGCCTCCTTCACGCCGTAATGATGGAATTTGCTCTCCTTAAGACCGGGTACCGGGGAAGGAAT
This sequence comes from Laedolimicola sp., assembly GCF_051972735.1. Taxonomy (NCBI): domain Bacteria; kingdom Bacillati; phylum Bacillota; class Clostridia; order Lachnospirales; family Lachnospiraceae; genus Laedolimicola; species Laedolimicola sp. Next base: position 37,320 of record NZ_JBOKYU010000019.1, read on the forward strand.
ACCGGTCAGCTCCTCTGTAATAACCTGGGTAGCCAGCTGTACCATCTGAATGTTGCAGACCTTGGATACCAGCGGCACCGTTCTGGACGCTCTCGGATTGGCCTCCAGTACAAATACCTTACCGTCCTCGATGGCATACTGCATATTCATCAAACCGCAGACATGCATCTCTTCCGCAATCTTCTTTGTATATTCCTTAATAGTCTTTACATTCTCCTCTGAGATATTCAGAGAAGGCAGGATGCAGGCGGAATCTCCGGAATGAACGCCGGCCAGCTCAATATGCTCCATGACAGCCGGTACAAAGGCGTGGGTTCCGTCACAGATGGCATCTGCCTCGCACTCCATCGCGTGATGCAGGAAACGGTCAATCAGAATCGGACGATCCGGAGTCACGCCTACCGCCGCACGCATATATTCCTTCAGACTCTCCGGCTCATGGACAACCTCCATACCACGGCCGCCCAGTACATAGGAAGGACGCACCATAACCGGATAACCGATGCGCTCGGCAATTTCCAGGGCTTCCTCCACATCAACGGCCATACCTGCCTCCGGCATGGGAATATTCAGCTTCTCCATGATGGCGCGGAACTGATCCCGATCCTCTGCCAGGTCGATGATCTCCGGGCTGGTTCCCAGAATCCGGACTCCATTCTTTTCCAGATCTGCTGCCAGATTCAGCGGCGTCTGTCCGCCGAACTGGGCAATAACACCTACCGGCTTCTCCTTCTCGTGGATACTTAAGACGTCCTCCAGAGTCAGCGGCTCAAAATACAGCTTATCGGAGGTATCGTAATCGGTAGATACGGTTTCCGGATTACAGTTTACAATGATGGTCTCGAAGCCCAGCTTCTTCAGGGCAATTGCCGCGTGTACACAGCAATAATCAAATTCGATACCCTGACCGATTCGGTTGGGGCCGCCGCCCAGAATCATAATTTTCTGCTTATCCGTGCTGACCGGGTTTTTATCCGGCGCATTGTAGGTGGAATAATAGTAAGCTCTGTCCTTGGTTCCGCTTACATGAACGCCCTCCCAGCTTTCTGTTACGCCGATGGCCGTTCTCGCATTGCGGATATCTGCTTCCGGAATGCCCAGAAGCTGGCTTAAATAACGATCTGCGAAGCCGTCCTTTTTAGCCTGTGTCAGAACCTCTGCAGGAGGTACCTGTCCCTTATAAGTTAAGAGCTTTTCTTCCTCCTCAACCAGTTCCCGCATCTGATTTAGGAAATAATCTTTGATTTTTGTCAGTTCAAAGAGCTCTGCATTGGTTGCGCCCTTCCGGATAGCCTCATACATAATGAACTGGCGTTCGCTGGTAGCTGTATGCAGCATGTGCAGCAGCTCTTCCTTGGATTTTTCATGGAAATCCTTCGCGAATCCAAGACCGTAACGGCCAATCTCCAGACTGCGGATGGCTTTCTGGAAGGCTTCCTTATAATTTTTACCGATACTCATAACCTCGCCAACGGCGCGCATCTGCGTACCCAGCTTATCCTCCACGCCCTTGAACTTTTCAAAAGCCCAGCGCGCGAACTTAATTACGATATAATCTCCGTCCGGAACATAGCGATCCAGTGTGCCGTACTTTCCACAGGGGATCTCATCCAGTGTCAGGCCAGACGCCAGCATAGCGGAAATCAGCGCAATGGGGAAGCCGGTTGCCTTGGAAGCCAGTGCGGAGGAACGGGAAGTACGCGGGTTTATCTCAATGACGATGTCGCGATCTGTCTTCGGATCATGGGCCCACTGTACATTGGTTCCGCCGATGACCTGGATGGCCTCGACGATCTTGTAGGATTTCTCCTGCAGACGCTTCTGCACATTTTCGGGAATGGTCAGCATAGGCGCGGAGCAGAAAGAATCGCCGGTATGTACGCCCAGGGGATCGATATTCTCTATAAAGCATACGGTAATGATATTGTTTTTGTTGTCGCGGACAACCTCAAGCTCCAGCTCTTCCCAACCGAGAATGGACTCCTCCACCAGGACCTGGCCTACCAGACTGGCCTGCAGACCTCTGGCTACTACCGTTTTCAGCTCTTCTACATTGTATACAAGACCGCCACCTGCGCCGCCCATCGTGTAAGCCGGACGGAGAACAACCGGGTAGCCCAGCTTATCCGCGATAGCTACTGCCTCGTCTACGGTATAGGCAACTTCGCTGCGCGCCATCTCAATTCCCAGGCTGTCCATGGTGTGCTTGAACTCAATTCGGTCCTCGCCGCGCTCGATGGCATCTACCTGCACGCCGATTACCTTGACATCATATTTATCCAGGACGCCTGCCTTCGCCAGCTCAGAGCAAAGATTAAGGCCTGACTGTCCGCCGAGATTCGGCAGCAGGGCATCCGGTCTCTCCTTCTCGATGATCTGCGTCAGACGCTCCACGTTAAGCGGTTCGATATACGTAACGTCTGCGGTTCCCGGATCTGTCATAATCGTCGCCGGGTTGGAGTTTACGAGAACAATCTCGTAACCAAGGTTTTTCAGCGCCTTGCAGGCCTGTGTGCCGGAATAATCGAATTCGCAGGCCTGTCCGATAATAATCGGGCCGGAGCCGATAATCATTACTTTGTGGATATCCTGTCTTTTACCCATGTTTTCTCTCCCTGTATTTATATCATAATTTTTTTGTTTCTACGATTCTAATAAAATGGTAAATGGTCCGTCATTCAACAGCTCTACCTTCATGTCCGCACCGAACTCTCCCGTCTCGACCACGGACACCTGCTGCCTGCAGCTCTCAATGATATATTCATAAAGCTCGTTGGCCAGTTCCGGTCCTGCTGCCTCCGTGAAGCCCGGCCGGTTGCCGTGTCTGCAGTCCGCGTACAGTGTAAACTGGGAGACCAGCAGAAGCTCCCCGTCCACATCCTTCAAGGACTTGTTGATCTTCCCGTTTTCATCCGCAAAAATACGCAGGCCAATCATTTTCTTCACCAGACGGTCTGCGTCTTCTCTTGTATCTTCTTTTCCCACACCAATCAGAACCAGATAGCCCTGATTAATACGGCCGATGGTTTCCTCATGCACCGTCACCGATGCATGGGAAACCCGCTGTATCACAAACTTCATTTAAAATACGACTCCTGTCAGATTCTTTCGTGTTCCTTTTCCTTATAATTCACAAATTCGCGAATCATATGAATGGTCCCATCAATACCCAGGGTAGCTGTATTCAGGGACAAATCGTAACCTGCAGCTTCTCCCCATTTCTTGCTGGTATAATAATTGTAATAGCTTGCACGCCGCTTATCCGTCTTAATAATCAAGTCCTTGGCTTTGGCGTCCGTCAGATCGTGGCGTCTCGCAATCCGCACAATACGATCCTGGAGATCCGCATGCAGGAATACATTCACCACATTCGGGAAATCTGCCAATGCATAGTCAGCGCAGCGCCCTACGATGACGCAGGGGCCTTCCTTGGCGATATTCTTAATGGCGTCAAACTGCGCCAGGAAAATCTTGTGGTTCAGGGGCATCTCTGAGAAAGAAGAAGTGGTATATCCCAGAGAATAAGTATCCATCACCAGTGAATAGAGGAAGCTGTTGGTCGGCTTCTCGTCGTGATTTTCGAAAATCTCCTGACAGAGGCCGCTGTCCTTGGCTGCTCTCTCCAGCAATGCTTTGTCATAAAAAGGAACGTTTAACTCTTCCGCAAGCTGTTTTCCGATGTCGTGTCCGCCGCTTCCATACTGGCGTCCGATGGTAATGATTGTGTTATTTGCCATAAAATCATTCTCCCTTCCAGTTGTTCTTGTCTATATTATACAACATTTTGTAGGGAAATGGAACCTGAAAATTATTCCGCGTAATAAACATAGGAAGCCTTCCGTTCCTTAGGCTCCTTCGCCGGTTCTGCCACATAACCCAGCACACAGTGGCCGATGCCCTCATAATCTCCTTCAATCCCGAGAGCTTTCAGGATTCCCTTGCCTTCCTCGCTCTCGAATTCCTCTTTCGCCCGGTGAATCCAGCAGCTTCCAAGTCCCAGATCCGCAGCGGCCAGCATCAGATTGCCCATCACGAGACTGCCGTCGTATACATGCGTCGGTTTGTTCTTGTCTGCCAGCACCACCAGTACCACCGGAGCGCCATAGAACGGATCCGTTTTTGAACCCATAATCTCTGCGTTCATCTTTGAAAGCTTATCCCGCAGCTCCTTATTGGTTACGGCTATTATAATCGGGGACTGCATTCCCATTCCGGTCGGCGCCCAGGTGCCGGCCTCCAGTACTTTATTAAGCAGCTCCTTCGGAACCATATCCGGCTTAAAATTACGGCAGCTTCTTCTTTCTTTGATGGTTTTTAATGTCTCAGCCATGATGTGTCACTCCTCTCGTTTTTCCAATTATAGCATGACGGTATTGCTTTTGCACCCCATTTTCACATTTTTTCGCACCCTTTTTAACGACATCAATCCATAAAAAGGAGCCCCGCCGCTTCCGCGGCGAGGCTCCTCGCTCCATTATCCTTCGATGGAGATGTACTTTGACGTCTCAACTTCCGGTTTTTCTTCCTTCTTCGGGATGACCAGCTTCAGGATACCATGCTTAAACTCGCCCTTGATATCCTCCTGCTTTACGCCTTCGCCTACATAAAAGCTTCTCTGGCAGGATCCTGCGTAACGCTCCTTGCGGATGTACTTTGCAGTTTCCTTCTCCTGCTCATCTACGTCCAGGCCTCTTGCTGCGCTGATGGTCAGATAACCATTTTCCAGAGAAACCTTAATTTCGTCCTTCTTGAATCCCGGGAGATCCATCTCCAGCTCATATGCTTTATCGGTATCCTTGATATCCGTCTTCATCAGGTTCTTACCTCTGCGGCCATACAGCTTCTTTTCCAGCTTCTGCATGTCTCTGTCATCATAGAACGGAAACTCAAACAAATCATCAAAGAAATCTTTTCCAAATACACTCGGTGTTAACATAGCAAACGCTCCTTTTTTATGTCTCGTACAATAGGTCACTGTCTTGAGGTTCCATTTCCTTTTCCCTCTTGACAACTATGTTATAGCCCTTTTTATTAGCACTGTCAAGAGGTGAGTGCTAATTATTTTGTGAAAATTGTGTGAACGCTACAAGCCATGCAAAATGGTGAAAAAAGACGCCCTGCTAGTTTACTTGCAAAGGCGTC
>NZ_JBOKYU010000020.1:0-41067 GCF_051972735.1 Laedolimicola sp.
GGCTCGTCCAGCATAATGAGATCCGGATGGGAGAGCAGAAGCTTGCCTAAAGATACGCGGGTCTTCTGACCGCCGGACAGCTTGTTGACATGCTTCTCAAACTCTTCCTCTTCAAACCCCAGTCCCTTCAGGACGCCGACCACCTCGCTCTTATAGGCGTAGCCGTTTTTAAGTTCAAATTCATGGTTCATGCGGGTATACTGCTCCAGCGCCATATCCAGCGCAGTGCCGGACAGCTCCTTCATCTGCGCTTCGATCTCCCGGATACGGGTCTCCAGATCGATAACGTCCTGCTTGACCGTCAGCAGCTCCTGGTAAATGGTATGATCACTGTTCAGATCCTGATGCTGTGCCAGATAGCCGATGGTTTTGCCTTTTGCCAGAACCACCTCGCCGGAGTCTGCTTCCATTTCCCCGATGATGATTTTTAAGAGGGTAGATTTGCCTGCGCCGTTGATACCGACCACGGCGGCTTTTTCCCGATCCTCCATGTGGAAGGACGCGTTTTTCAGAATCACGTCGGTTCCGAAGGCTTTGTTTATATTTTGACATGCTAATATCATAAAAACACCTCTGTTTTTCGTTGTTGAATGTCACACGAAGTCTATTATAGCGAAAAATACAGGATTGAACAAGATAAAATCTACGATTCTTTCAGAAGAATCCAGTAAAAAGATTGACAAAAAATTTGCTTTTCGATTATAATAAAAACAGTTTTGAAAGATTTATTGAGGGATGTGCAGAATATTATGGAAGAGAGAGAGATCTCAAAAGCAGTTATCAAGCGGCTGCCGCGCTATTATCGCTATCTCGGAGAACTGATGGAAAATGGAGTAGAACGTATTTCCTCCGGCGAGCTGAGTAAGCGGATGAGTGTCACGGCGTCACAGATCCGGCAGGATCTGAACAACTTTGGCGGTTTTGGGCAGCAGGGGTACGGATACAATGTCAAATATCTGTATGAGGAAATCGGCAAGATTCTGGGCCTTGACAAGAAACATAACATGATCATCATCGGCGGTGGTAATCTGGGACAGGCTCTGGCCAATTATGTGGATTTTGAAAAACGCGGTTTCTACATAAAAGGCATTTTTGATGTAAATCCTATTTTAAAGGGCTTAAGCGTCCGGGGCATCCAGATTCACATGCTGGAGGATTTGGAGAGCTTCATCAAGGATGAAGATATTCAGATTGCGGCATTGACATTGCCAAAGTCCAAGGCAGAGGAGATGACGAAGCTTCTGGTTCAGTATGGAATCAAGGCTATCTGGAATTTCGCCCATATCGATCTGGATGTTCCGTCGGACGTCCTGGTAGAGAATGTTCATTTGTCAGAGAGCCTGATGCAGCTTTCTTACAATATTACACGGTATGAGAAAGAGCATCCCCGTTCCTGACGGAGTATCGGAGTGAAGTATGATAAAAGGGAGCTTTTGGCTCCCTTTTACATGTAAACGCATAGTATATTAAGGATAGTGAGGAGTGTCAGACGTGAAAGGATATAAGCGCGTGGCGGCTTATGTGGATTTAGATGCCATAGAAGATAATTTTGAGGCTATGAAGGCGAACCTGAAAGAAAAAACAAGAATTGCGGCTGTAGTAAAGGCCAACGGGTATGGACATGGAGCAGCGCCCATTGCTAGAATGATAGAAAAGAAGGATTATCTGTGGGGCTTTGCGGCAGCGACCATTGAAGAAGCTGCAGAGCTTCGAAGAAATGGCATTCAAAAGCCAATCCTGATTCTGGGGTACGTATTTCCGGAGGATTATGAGGAACTGGTGCGCCTGGATATCCGCCCCACGGTATTTCGCCTGGATATGGCGAAGGAACTGTCTGCGGAAGCAGTTCGACAGCAAAAAGAAGTGAGTGTTCATATTAAAGTAGATACCGGTATGAGCCGGATTGGATTTGCGGATACCAAAGAGAGCGTGCAGGATGTCTGCGCTATCAGTAAGCTTCCGGGCATCAGGATGGAGGGGCTGTTTACCCATTTTGCCAAATCTGACGAGCTGGATAAAGCGGCTACCGAGAAGCAGCTTGCCCGGTACTGCGCGTTCCGGGAAGCCTGTGAGGCAGCCGGCGTGAAATTTCAGATTCATCACTGCTCCAACAGCGCCGGCATCATTGATTTGCCGGAGGCAAATCTGGATATGGTACGGGCGGGTATTACGGTATACGGTCTGTATCCTTCCGACGAGGTGAAGAAGGAGCTGGTTCCCCTGAGACCGGCGATGGAGATGAAAAGTCATATTGTACATGTAAAGACCATCGCGCCCGGAACGGAAGTAAGCTACGGCGGCATTTATACGGCTGATTCTGCGCGCCGGATTGCTACCGTCCCTGTGGGCTATGCGGACGGGTATCCGAGAAGCCTGTCCAATAAGGGCGTGGTGCTGATCGCTGGTAAGCGGGCGCCTATCTGCGGCAGAGTCTGTATGGATCAGATGATGGTAGATGTGACGGAGATTCCGGAAGCAGTTCCGGGCATGGAAGTGACCATGTTTGGCAAAAACGGAGAAGCATTTCTGTCCGTGGATGAGCTGGCGGAGCTGTCCGGGCGGTTTAACTACGAATTTGTCTGTGATTTGTCCCAGCGCGTTCCGCGGATTTATCTGCGGCACGGGCAGGTGTCTGAGATTCACGATTTCTACGCCTGAAAAATCCGGCGTATAGACACGAAAATTTTGGAAATACTTGAGAGGAAAGACCTTATGTATTTTTTTAATTGGAGTGTGAAAAATGTGATAATCAAACGGGGCGATGTATATTACGCGGATTTAAGACCGGTGATTGGTTCCGAGCAGGGCGGTGTGCGCCCGGTGCTTGTGATTCAGAATGATACCGGCAACCGGCACAGTCCCACAGTCATCGTGGCGGCCATTACTTCGAAGATGAATAAAGCGAAGCTGCCGACTCATGTGGAACTGAGTACCAGACAGTGTCAGATTGTACGGGATTCCGTGATTCTGCTGGAGCAGCTGCGGACCATTGACAAGCAGCGGCTCCGGGATAAAATCTGTCATCTGGATGAAAAATCCCTTTATCGGGTGAATGAAGCTTTGCGGGTAAGTCTCGAATTGGATACATAAGACTTGCCATTCAAAAAAATTAGTGCTAAAATAGAGAGAACCGTCTGTCGGGAGCTGACAGAACCGGCGGCAAAAAGTACAGAACAGGAAGAATAGGAGTGTTTAGATATGTCAGGACATTCAAAATTTGCGAACATTAAGCATAAAAAAGAGAAGAATGACGCAGCAAAGGGAAAGATTTTTACCATCATTGGCCGTGAGTTGGCTGTAGCTGTAAAGGAGGGCGGAGCTGATCCGAACAACAACAGCAAGCTGCGTGACGTCATTGCCAAGGCAAAGGCGGCCAATATGCCCAACGATACCATTGACCGCGGTATCAAGAAAGCGGCAGGAAACGCCAATGCTGTTAATTATGAGTATGTATCTTATGAAGGCTATGGACCCAACGGCATCGCTATCATTGTAGATGCGCTGACCGACAACAAGAACCGTACCGCGGCCAATGTAAGAAGCGCCTTTACCAAGGGCAACGGCTCCATCGGCAACCAGGGCTGTGTATCCTATATGTTTGATAAGAAGGGACAGATCATCGTAGACCGCGAGGAGTGCGATATGGATCCGGACGATCTGATGATGCTGGCGCTGGACGCAGGGGCAGAGGATTTCTCTGAGGAAGAAGACAGCTTCGAGATTTTGACCGATCCGGATTCTTTCAGTGAAGTACGTGCTGCGCTGGAGGAAAAGGGAATCCCCATGGCAGAGGCAGAGGTTACCATGATTCCGCAGACTTACGTAACTCTGACTGACGAGGAAGCGGTTAAGAATCTGCAGAGAACACTGGATCTTCTGGATGAGGATGACGACGTGCAGAATGTATATCATAACTGGGACGAGTAATCGGGAGGAGTACATATGGATCTGGTAGCATACGGAGAGAGTTATAATCAGGCCATGCAGGGCATCGAGGATATGCTTCTGACAGAGGGCAATCCCATGACTTCCTTTAAGAAAAGCGTGTATCCGGAAGCATTTCAGGCCTACCTGCGTAAGCATCTGGACACGATAAACGCCATTGAGGCTGTATACCAGCAGGAGGAAAATCCGGCTGCCTGGCTTAATAAGCTGGCAGAGCATCTGGTGGATTGCGCCCGGGCGGAGCTTGAGGGCATTCCCAAGAAAGGAAAGAAAAATGAACAGCAGATCAATTACAATATGATCCTGGCTGTTTACGTATTTCCGGCGATTCTGGAGCAGAAGCAGAAGAATGATTCCGCAGAGCCTCTGACGGATGTGTTGGTAGCGAAGTGGAACGAAGCGTTTAAGACATCGGTAGGCAAGGCGGATTATGAGAAAATAGAGCAGGGTTTCCATCGAAAGTTCTGTTATATTACGACCGCGGCCTGTGAGCGCCAGGGCAAAGCTGACGACTGCTATGAGCTGGAGCTTTTACGTTCTTATCGCGATGAGTATCTTCTGAGGCGTGAGGACGGCGAAGCGATGGTAAAGGAATATTACAATATCGCCCCCACTATCGTGAACCGTATCGGACGACAGGAAGACGCAGACGCTGTATACGAAGAGATCTGGAATGATTATCTTATGGATTGTATCCACAAGATCGAAAACGGTGAGAATGAAGCATGCCGGGAGCGCTATACAGAGATGGTATATGATCTGAAGAACCGCTACATGGCTTAAGCCTTCGAACAGGTATAAATGCCCTGACCGGAAAGCATACTAAAGAAAAAGTATGTGAGAAAGGTCAGGGTATTTTTTATGGAAAAGGAAAAACAGCAGAAGACAGAAGTTCAGAAAGAACAGAACCAGGAAATCGAGGATTATGGTCAGGTGACGCTTGAAGAAGGCGAACATAGAATCCGCCTTTTGAATATCATCGGCGAAATCGAGGGGCATGAGTGTCTGGCGTCTAACGCGAAAACTACCAAGTATGAACATGTGATTCCACAGCTTGCGGCCCTGGAGGGCAGCCCGAGCGAGGAGGGTCTCCTGGTTCTCATCAACACAGTGGGCGGCGATGTAGAATCGGGACTTGCCATAGCGGAAATGATCGCGTCTTTAAGCAAGCCTACGGTGTCACTGGTTTTAGGAGGCAGCCATTCCATTGGTGTGCCGTTGGCAGTTTCAGCGGATTATTCTTTTATTGTTCCCACCGGAACCATGATGATTCATCCGGTGCGGATGACCGGATTGATTATCGGCGTTCCTCAGACCTTTGATTATTTCCAGAAAATTCAGGCCCGGATTTCCGATTTCATCACCACCCACAGTACTATTTCGGGAGAACGGCTTTCGAAGCTTATGCTGGAAACAGGAGAGCTGACAAAAGATGTGGGTTCTGTCCTGGTAGGCGGACAGGCTGTGAAGGAAGGACTCATCAATGAGATAGGGGGAATCGCTCAGGCTTTTAAAAAGCTGCGGACGCTTATAGAGGAAAAATGATGCGTGGACAGCGAGGCCCAGAAATGATATAATAAGAATAATTATGCGAGTAAAAGGGGAGGACATAAGAGATGGCAGCAGGGAACTCCGGTAAACGCCGGACAACCACACGAAAAAAGACAACGGCCTCCAGAAAGACAACAGCGAAGCGGAAAGAAGAAAACGCGTTTATCCGGGATGAGGTGACGGTTCTGATTCTTTTCGCGGTTTCCGTTCTGCTTCTAATCAGTAATTTCGGAGTCGGCGGAGCCGCGGGCAGTTTTGTCAGCGGTGTTATGTTCGGTATTTTTGGAATATTTGCATATATTTTGCCAGTGGTTTTGTTCCTGGTTACAGCGTTTTCGATTTCAAACCGGGATAATACCATTGCGGTTGTGAAAGCGGCAGCCATGGTGATGGCAGGCATTCTTTTGTGCGCGGCATTCGAACTGATATTCGGAGAAAAGGACGGGGCCGGAACTGTAACGGCTTTCTATACCTATGCGTCAGAGCATAAGACAGGCGGCGGCGCGGTTGGCGGCCTGATCTGCAAGGCGCTGACCGGAGCTTTTGGCGCGGTGGGTGCTTGGATTATCATATTGGTACTGTTTATTATCTGCGCTGTGGTAATCACCGAACGTTCTTTTATCGGCGGCGTAAAAAGCGGAAGCAAAAAGGTATACGATTCAGCGAAAGAGGACGCGAAGCGATACCGGATTCAGGCTGAGGAGCGCCGGGATGCCAGAAGGAAGGCCATGGAAGAACGGGCAGCCATGGAGACGGAAGAACTGGAGAATGAAGAACCGGCAGAAGCGGAAAAACCGCCGAAGAAGTTCCGGGAGCCACGCAGACCCAGAGTGGAGCACAAGGTGTCCGGGATAGCGCTGGAGGAAACCGCGATAAAAGAGACAGCCGGAAAAAATACCCCGGAAAATGAAGCAGCCGGGCAAAAGCCCTGTGTGAATAAAGAAGCTTATACGGATGAAATGCGGGAGATTACCCTGCCTGATATGGATGGCACAGACGCGGCCGGATTGCCGGATTCGGCAGAACAGCCGGAAGCTTTTGAATATGCAGAAGAACCGGACCTGAAGGATCTGGATGAGATGTTCCGGATTCCGATTCACCGGGAGCGTCCGACGTCAGAGCCGGAGGAGCAGAAAGTGGAAGCAGATCCATTTGTCTGGCCGGAGCCTGAAGTACGGGAGCAGGTTCAGCCGGAAGCTTCGGCATCGGAATCCCGGCCGGAGAAGCCGGTCAGAAAGGCGGAACCGCCCCATGTGCCGACAGTGGAACCGGCACAACAGCCGAAGACAGTGCCGGAGAAAGCGGATACGCCGACAGCGCTTCCGCAGGAATACGTTTATCCGCCTCTTCGTCTGCTGAATCAGGTGAAGCATACAGAGAATAAAGACACGGATCGGATTCTGCATGAGACGGCTCTTCATTTGCAGCAGATTCTCCGGGACTTCGGCGTGGGTGTAACGGTCACGGATGTAAGCCAGGGTCCGGCCGTGACCCGCTATGAGCTTCAGCCGGATCAGGGCGTCAAGGTCAACAAGATCGTAAGCCTGGCCGATGATATCAAGCTGAATCTGGCCGTGACTGACGTGCGAATTGAAGCGCCGATTCCGGGAAAAGCAGCCGTGGGTATTGAGGTTCCCAATGCGGAGAATTCCATCGTATCTTTCCGGGAGCTGGTTTCCTCCCAGGAATTCAAGAGCCATAAGTCGAAACTGGCCTTTGCGGTGGGCAAAGATATTGCAGGTAAAATCATGGTGACGGATATTGCCAAGATGCCCCATCTTCTGATTGCCGGAGCTACCGGTTCCGGTAAATCTGTCTGTATCAACACGCTGATCATGAGTCTTTTGTATAAGGCGTCTCCGGATGAGGTGAAGCTTATCATGATCGATCCGAAGGTGGTAGAGCTGAGTACATATAACGGCATTCCCCATTTGCTGATTCCGGTGGTAACGGATCCGAAAAAGGCGGCCGGAGCCCTGAACTGGGCGGTGGCGGAGATGACCCATCGCTACAAGCTCTTTGCGGATTACAATGTCCGGAACCTGGCCGGTTACAATGAGAAAATTAAGAATATTGAACACATTGAAGATGACACCAAACCCCAGAAGCTGCCCCAGATTGTCATTGTGGTGGACGAGCTGGCAGATCTGATGATGGTGGCTCCGGGTGAAGTGGAGGACGCCATCTGTCGTCTGGCACAGCTGGCCCGCGCGGCGGGGATTCATCTGATTATCGCAACCCAGAGACCGTCTGTGAATGTTATCACAGGTCTTATTAAGGCCAACATGCCGTCCCGTATCGCGTTTGCAGTATCTTCCGGTGTGGATTCGAGAACCATTCTCGATATGAATGGAGCAGAAAAACTGCTGGGTAAGGGCGACATGCTGTTTTATCCTTACGGTTATCCCAAGCCGGTCCGTGTGCAGGGCGCGTTTGTCTCTGACGAAGAGGTGAGCGCGGTTGTAGAGTTCCTGAAGGAGAATAACAGCGCAAACAGATATAATGCAGCTGTCGAAGAGCACATCAATACAGCGCAGACTGCAGAGCAGGAAAGCAATAGCAACGGGTCGGGCGACGGCCCGGAGAGGGACGCACTGTTTGCGGAAGCCGGAAAATTCATTATCGAAAAAGACAAGGCATCCATCGGTATGCTGCAGCGCTGGTTTAAAGTGGGCTTTAACCGGGCCGCCCGTATCATGGATCAGCTGTCTGAAGCTGGGGTAGTGGGCGAAGAAGCCGGAACCAAGCCCCGGGAAATTTTGATGACCATGGAAGAATTTGAACGTTATCTGGAAGAATACGTCTGATTGCAAAAGAGAGGAAGCTTATGAAGTGTCCAAATTGCGGGAGTGAGCTGGAACCCGGAAAAATATACTGTGAACATTGTGGACATGAAATTCAGATTGTTCCGGACTATGATCCGCTGGACGAGGTGCTGATTGAGCAGGAAGAACCGGAAGAAATGAAACCGGATAGCTTTCCGGTTTTGGAAGAATCCGGGACGACAGCGGGAAAGGGCAGAAAAACGTCCGGTGAAGGAAAGCGGACTTCGTTGCGCTTTCGCTATAAGAGTCTGCTCTTTCTGATGGTGCTGCTGATTTGCGGATGCGCTTTTACCCTGTCTTATTCTGTAATGACCAGCGATAATAATTATTCCTATCAACTTCGAAAAGGCAGACAGTACGAGAAAAAAGGAGAATATGAAAAGGCTATCATGTATCTGCGTCGGGCGCAGGAGATTCAGAATGAGAAGAACGGCAGTGATACGGAAGCTTTGCGTCTGCTGGCAGAGGTCTATGCGAAGACAGGAGCCAAAGCCCCGGCTCTGACTTATATGAAACAGGCTGTAGAAACAGAAAGTCTGGCCCGGGGAGACAGTCAGGCATTGCAGGAGCTGTATCTGGATTTGATGGAGCTTTTAAATGAGACCGGGCAGACGGAGCTGGTAGGAGACGTGATAGCGGAATGTCCGTATCCGGATATCCGGGACGCGCTCCTGCCTTATCGGATTGAAAAGCCTGCCTGTGATACGCCGGAGGGCATTTACAATTATTATCTGCGGCTGAACTTGTCAGCAGAATATGGAAGCATTTATTATACACTGGACGGCAGCATCCCAACCAGTGAGAGCACCCGGTATGAAGGCCCCATTGAACTGATGGAAGAAGGGGAAGTTTTACTCTGCGCCGTTGCCATCAATAAAAAAGGTATGATAAGCGAACCGTTGGTACTGGCCTATAAGCTGGATTTCCCGGCAGCCGGTGCTGATACGGACGATGATAATTAAAGAGGAGGAAACATTATGGTAAAGCATCTGGTTATGTGGAATTTTAAAGAGGATTTTCCGGAGGAGAAGAAAGAGGCCCTGGCAAAAGAGGCGGACGCGCGCCTGAAAGCGCTGGTGGGACAGATTAAAGGCCTGACCTTCGCGGAAATGAAGCTGAACAGGCTTCCGGGAAGCAACCGGGAACTGCTGTTGGTATCCGATGTGGAGACCGCGGAGGACCTGGCGGCCTATCAGGTACATCCACTTCACGTGGCGGTAGCGACCGAGATTATCAAACCGGCTACCTGTGATCGGGCATGCTTCGATTATGAACTGTAAAACTTCCGGATTACATGCGCTGAAAATGAATTAACAGTTGAAATCTTCGGAAAATTGCATTATTATATTAAAGATGAGTTAGATTTGGCCGTGGGAAGCAATTCCGACGGCCCTTAAGCGGGTTTTAGATTCGCAAGATTATACTCCAGGAGGAAACGTATGTTCAAGATTGTAAAAGCAGAGCAGCTCTCTGCAAATGTTTACAAGAAAGTTGTCCTCGCTCCGAGAGTGGCAGCTTCTTGTCAGCCGGGACAGTTCATTATCGTAAGACTGGATGAGACGGGGGAGCGTATTCCGCTGACCATCTGTGATTATGACAGAGAAGCCGGAACTGTTACCATCGTATTCCAGCCCATCGGCGTATCTACCAGCAAGATGGTAGACCTGAAAGAGGGAGATTATTTCCTTGACTTCGTAGGACCGCTGGGACGTCCGTCCGAGCTGGTTACCGACGACTTAGAAGAAGTAAAGAAGAAGAAGGTTATCTTCATTGCAGGCGGCGTAGGTACCGCTCCGGTATACCCGCAGGCAAAATGGCTGCATGAGCATGGCATAGAGTGCGATATCATCATCGGCGCCCGTTCCAAAGACATCCTGATCATGGAAGAGGAAATGAGCAAGGTCGGCAACCTGTATCTGTGTACCGACGACGGAAGCTACGGCTTCAAGGGCGTAGGTACCGCTATGCTGGAGAAGCTGGTAAGCGAGGGCCATCACTACGATCTGTGTGTAGCCATCGGACCGATGATCATGATGAAATTCGCCTGTCTGACCACGAAGAAGCTGGGCATCCCGACTATCGTCAGCATGAACCCGATCATGGTAGACGGAACCGGTATGTGCGGAGCCTGTCGTGTGGTAGTAGGCGACGAGGTCAAGTTCGCCTGTGTAGACGGACCGGAGTTCGACGGCCACAAGATTGATTTCGATCAGGCGATGAAGCGTGCAGCTATGTACAAGACAGAAGAAGGCCGCCGCATGCTTGCATACAAGGAAGGAAAGACACATCACGGCGGATGTGGAAATTGCGGAGGTGACAAGTAATGGCTGACGTATTAAAGAAGGTTCCGGTAAGAGAGCAGGATCCGAAGGTTCGTGCTACGAATTTCGATGAGGTCTGCCTTGGTTACAATAAGGACGAGGCAGTAGAAGAGGCACAGAGATGTCTCGGATGTAAGAAAGCAAAATGTATGGAAGGCTGCCCGGTACAGATTCATATTCCGGATTTCATCGGCGCAGTAAAGGAAGGCGACTTTGCAAAAGCATACAGCGTAATCAGCGAGTCTTCCGCACTTCCGGCTATCTGCGGACGTGTATGTCCCCAGGAGAGCCAGTGTGAGGGACGCTGCATCCGCGGTATCAAGGGCGAGGCAGTTTCCATCGGTAAGCTGGAGCGTTTTGTAGCCGACTGGGCGAGAGAGCAGGGCATCAAGCCGGCAGCTCCCGCAGAGAAGAATGGCAAGAAGGTTGCGGTCATCGGTTCCGGTCCTGCAGGTCTGACCTGCGCTGGCGACCTGGCAAAGCTGGGTTATGACGTAACTATTTTTGAGGCGCTGCATAAAGCAGGCGGCGTTCTGGTATACGGTATTCCGGAGTTCCGTCTTCCGAAGGACGGCGTCGTACTTCCGGAGGTAGAGAATGTAAAATCTCTCGGCGTTAAGATCGAGACTGACGTTATCATCGGAAAGTCTGTAACCATCGACGAGCTGATGGAGAATGAAGGCTTTGACGCTGTATTTATCGGATCCGGCGCAGGACTTCCGAAGTTTATGGGTATCCCGGGCGAGACAGCCTGCGGCGTATTCTCCGCAAACGAGTTCCTGACCAGAAATAACCTGATGAAGGCTTTTGACGAGAATTATGATACCCCGATCTTCCATGGCAAGAAGGTTGCTGTAGTCGGCGGCGGTAACGTGGCCATGGACGCTGCCCGTACGGCACTGCGTCTGGGCGCTGAGGTACATATCATCTACCGTCGTTCCGAGGAAGAGCTCCCGGCACGTAAGGAAGAAGTACATCACGCAAAAGAAGAGGGCATCATCTTTGATCTGCTGACCAACCCGGTAGAGATTCTCGAGGATGAGAATGACTGGGTAAAGGGTATCCGCTGCGTTCGCATGGAGCTTGGCGAGCCGGATGCTTCCGGAAGAAGACGCCCGGTAGAGGTAGAGGGATCTGAATTCGATATCGACGTCGATACCGTTATCATGTCTCTGGGAACCTCCCCGAACCCGCTGATTTCCTCCACCACTAAGGGTCTGGAGATCAACAAGAGAAAATGTATCGTTGCATCTGAAGAGACAGGCGCTACCTCGAAGGACGGCGTATTCGCAGGCGGCGACGCGGTAACAGGTGCTGCTACCGTTATCCTGGCCATGGGCGCCGGTAAAGAGGCTGCAAAGGGTATTCATGAGTATCTGAGCCAGAAATAAGTTTCACAGTACGTGAATTCAAAGTCGTATCACAGACCTTCTCTGTGATACGACTTTTTTTGCGGCAGCTCCTTGCCAACCCCGGATAGCTCTGGTAAGATAAAAAAAGATTTTATGAAAACATTTTCAGAAAAGTGAGGAATTCCATATGAAGCTTACGATTCTCGGAACCGGCAACGCACTGGTGACAGAGTGTTATAATACCTGCTACGTCTTAAGCAGCGCCGAAGGCCATTTCCTGATAGACGGCGGTGGAGGCAGCGAGATCCTGGCGCGTCTTAAGAAAGCCGGAATCGATGTAAATGACATTCACCATATCTTCGTGACCCACAAGCATATTGACCACGTCATGGGCATTATCTGGATGCTGCGCGTCATCTGCCAGAATATGAACGCCGGAAAGTATCAGGGGGAGGCTTATATCTACGCCCATCAGGAGCTGACAGAGATGCTTCGGGTCTTGGCAGAAATGCTGCTGAACAAGAAAGAGACAAAACTCATCGGCGACCGTGTTCATCTGGTTCCGGTGACGGATGGTGAACAAAAGGAGATTTTAGGGCACCGCTATACTTTCTTTGATATCGACTCCACCAAGGCGAAGCAGTACGGTTACATGTGCGATCTGGGGGACGGTCGAAAACTGACCTGCTGCGGTGACGAGCCCTACAATGAGAAAGAGGAGCCGTATGCCGCCGGAAGCGACTGGCTTCTCCACGAGGCCTTCTGTCTGGACGGGCAGGCTGACATCTTCCGGCCCTATGAAAAGCATCATTCTACGGTAAAGGACGCCTGCGAGCTGGCAGAGCGCCTGCATGTGAAAAATCTGGTGTTGTACCATACGGAGGATAAGAATATCGCCCGTCGCCAGGAGCTGTACCGGGCGGAGGGAGAAACCTATTTTACCGGAAACCTTCTGATTCCGGAGGATATGGATGTGATTGAATTATGAAAATAACCTGTGTCGTAGTGGGCAAAATAAAAGAGAAATATTTTACGGACGCCATCAGGGAATACTCCAAGCGCCTGAGCCGCTACTGCAAGCTGGAAATTGTGGAACTGGCCGATGAAAAGACGCCGGACGGAGCCAGCGAGGCGGAAGAGGTGGCCATCCGGGAAAAGGAAGGCGAGAGGATTTTAAAAGCTCTGAAGGACGATGCCTATGTGATTGCCCTGGCCATCGAGGGAAAGATGCTGGATTCCGTGGAGCTGTCCCAAAAGATTGATCGTCTGGGCGTAAGTGGTACCAGCCACATCGCCTTTGTCATCGGCGGTTCGCTGGGCCTGGCTCCGGCGGTTATGAAGCGTGCAGATTACGCTTTAAGCTTTTCCCGTATGACATTTCCGCATCAGCTGATGCGGGTGGTATTGCTGGAGCAGCTGTACCGGAGCTATCGGATTCTGAAAAATGAACCCTATCACAAATAAGAGGCAGAAAAAGGACTGACATATGAATAGACGTGAAGCTTATTCATATGTCAGTCCTTTGTATTTCAGAGACATATTATTTACAGTGTCTTATCATGCCGATGATTTTGCTCATAATCCTTCAGGCTTTCAATGACCTTCGGAGACAGCGGAATCAGCGCCATCATATTGAAGATGGTCATGAGACCGATGCCGATATCGCCCAAATCCCAGACGAAGGTGTAGGCGGCCAGGCCGCCGATAAAAAGCATTACCAGAGCCAGAACCTTGTAGAGCGTCTGGGCGCTCCAGTTGTCGCCGAACAGATAGGCCACATTGGAACGGGCATAAAAGAGGATGCCGATAAAAGTGGAGAAGCTGAACAGCCACAGGATTACGGCAATAAAGATCACGCCTGGCTCACCGATGTGGTACCGCATGGCTGTCTGTAAAAGGTCCATGCCCTGGAGTCCATCGGTCAGAGATGCGGGAGTCAGCAGCATAATCAAAGCCGAGCAGCTGCAGATAAGAAGAGTGTCGATAAAAACGCCCAGTGCCTGCAGAAGGCCTTCCTTGGCCGGATGACTGATGTCCGCAGCCGCAGCCGCACAGGGAGCGGAACCGCTTCCGGCCTCATTAGAGAAAAGACCGCGCTTGATTCCGTTCATAATGACCGCACCCATACCGCCGGCAGCCGCCTGGCGAAGGCCAAAGGCTTCCTGGAAAATCCGCGCGAACACAGCCGGAACCTGTCCGATATGTTTGAAAATAATAAAAAGGGTCAGGAAGAAATACAGGCCTGCCATAACCGGAACAACCACGTCAAGCACCTTCACCGTGGCATTTTTCCGAAGAACGATGAAGGCTGCCACCAGTACCAATACGATGGTAGTGTACAGCGGCGGAATATGAAAGGCGTTCCGGAAAGCCGAAGATACGGAATTACCGATAACCTGGCTGATGCCGCACCAGCAGAGAAGACCGGAGAGGGCAAAGAGTATCGCAATAATGGAACGCTTTTTCCTGCTGCCCGGTTTCACAAAGAGTGCGTGGATATAGTAAGCCGGACCGCCCCGGAAGCCGCCGTAGAGCGGATCCCGCTGCTTATAAATCTGTGCCAGCGTCGCCTCCGCAAAGGCAGTGGCAGAACCAAGAAGCGCCATCACCCACATCCAGAAGATGGCTCCCGGGCCGCCGGCAGAGATGGCAGCGACCACACCGATAAGATTGCCCATGCCCACCCGGGTGGCTGTGGAGACGATCAGGGCCTGCAGGCCGGAGATACCGTCCCGATGCTCGGGATTACGCTTTTCAATAGAGACACGCAGCATTTCCGGGAAAAGCCGGAAGGGAAGGAAGCGGGTGCGCAGAGTGAAATAAATCGCCGTGGGAACCAGAAGCAGTACCAGGAGGGAAAGCCCCAGGGAACTGCCGCCGGGCAGCGGAATGGTGATCAGATCGCCCCAGAGAAAATTATAAACAAGATGGATCAGATTCATAAAGTGGATCATGGTTGTAGTCTCCCTTTTTATTCTTGCTTTTTAGTATACCTTATATTCTATGGTTTGTATATTGAAACCGAAAAAAAATTCTGGTAGAATAACGAAGAAACAAAACAAACATAATAAATACAAAAATTGATAATATATGTAAAATGGGAGGTTCCCGGTGGGTACATTAGAAGAAAATGATGAGGCATGGGAGCGCGAGCGCGCCAGAAGACGGGCAGAACGACGCAGGAGAAGACAGCGGGAGGCCAGAATAAAAAGAGCTATAGTTCTTACGGCCATGGGACTTTTCCTGTTCCTTGTGCTGGTTCTTGGCTCAATAACTGTAAAGCATATGATAAAGAAAGCGGCTGCCGGCGCGACGGAAACGGCGTATCTGGCTATGCGGACGAAAATTGAGGCGTCGATTCCCGCGGGGACTTCGGACGGAACAGATTCGGCAGAGACTGTTTCCTCTTATGCTGTGTCCGGTGACTATACCATCAGCGGATTGGACGGTGCTTCCTATCTGGGCAGCGACGATGTGACCAGCACCCGGGCTCTTCTGGTGGACGCGGATAACCGCACGGTCCTGTATCAGCGGGGCGCAGGCGATCGGATCAGTCCGGCGTCTATGACGAAAGTGCTGACGCTTCTGGTAGCAGTAGAGCATGTGTCGAATCTGGACGACACCTTTACGATTACCCGGGAAATCACAGATTACAGCTATTCCCACGATTGCAGTGCCGTGGGCTTTGATGAAAATGAGACCGTGACGGTGAGAGATCTGCTATACGGAACTATTCTGCCGTCCGGCGGCGACGCGGCGGCCGGACTGGCCTATTATGTATCCGGATCCCTGGACGGCTTTGCGGAGCTGATGAACCAGAAGCTACAGGAGCTGGGAATCTCCGGCAGTGCCCATTTCACCAACTGCGTAGGGCTTTACGACGACAATCATTACTGCACTTTATATGATCTGGCGGTCATTATGACGGCGGCCATGGATAATCCGCTTTGCAGCGAAATTCTGAATGCCCGTACCTACACCACATCCGCCACGGAGCAGCATCCGGACGGTATTATTATTTCCAACTGGTTCCTGCGGCGGATTGAGGATAAGGACACCCACGGAGAAATCATCGGCGCGAAGACCGGCTATGTGGTACAGTCCGGCAACTGTGCGGTGAGCGTAAGCCGTTCGAACAGTGGACGCCGGTATATCTGCGTGACTGCGGACGCCCACAGCGCCTGGCGCTGCATCTACGATCATGTGGCGGTTTACCAGAATTATACGGAGTAAACAGGAAATTCACGAATTAGCGTAATAAAGCATTGACTATTCGAAGGCATAAAATTATAATAGGAAAAGGAATGAGGGCACAGAAAACGATGTGCTCTTATTTCTTGAGTTACAGGAAAGGACGCGGCTTACATAGTATGCAGAAGGAACTGGACTATTTTATGATTGAACATTCTTACGGAGGAAATCAGGAGTGGTTTTGGGATCCGATGATGAAAATCGGAGGCTGCGCGGCAGTGACGGCCTGCGACAGCAGCATTTACTTCGATTGTTATAAGGGGACGGAAGGCCTTTATCCCTATGAAAAGACAGCATTGACGAAAAAGGATTACGTAAAGTTCGGCATGAAGATGAAGCCTTATCTGAAGCCCAGACGGACCGGCATCGATTCTCTGGACATCTATATGGACGGCTTCGGAAAATACCTGGCAGATAAGGGCTGCGACGCGGTTCACATGGAACCGCTGCATGGCACGGAGGATGCGGAAAAGGCAAAGGCGGCAGTGATAGACGCCATTGATCGGGGAGTTCCGGTGCCCTGCCTGGTTCTGAAGCATGAAAACCCGTTGTTTGAGAACTATGTCTGGCACTGGTTTCTTCTGACCGGTTACGATACGGCGGGGGACAGTTGTATGGTCAAAGCGGTGACCTTCGGTGAAAGCAAATGGCTGGATATGGATGATCTGTGGAACACAGGCCATGACAAAAAGGGCGGTCTGATTCTATATAAGTAAAAGGAAGAGAGGATTATGAAAAAATGAGTATCAGAATAGGAATTATGGGATACGGCAATCTGGGACGCGGCGTAGAGTGTGCGGTTGCCCAGAATGCGGATATGGAGTTGAAGGCAGTATTTACCAGAAGAAATCCGGAGGAGCTGCATATCTGGTCTAAGACAGCCAAAGTGGTCAGCGCATCTGAACTGGCAGACTGGAAGAACGAACTGGAT
This sequence comes from Laedolimicola sp., assembly GCF_051972735.1. Classification (NCBI taxonomy): domain Bacteria; kingdom Bacillati; phylum Bacillota; class Clostridia; order Lachnospirales; family Lachnospiraceae; genus Laedolimicola; species Laedolimicola sp. Next base: position 17,177 of record NZ_JBOKYU010000020.1, read on the forward strand.
GTTCTGATTCTCTGCGGCGGAAGCGCCACAGACCTGCCGAAGCAGACGCCGGAGTGCGCCAAGTACTTCAATGTCATCGACAGCTTTGACACCCATGCGCGGATTCCGGAGCATTTTGCGGATGTGGACGCAGAGGCGAAGAAGAGTGGCAGAGTAGCAATTATCTCCGTAGGCTGGGATCCGGGTCTGTTCTCCCTGAACCGTATGTACGCCAACGCCATTCTGCCGGAGGGCAAGGATTATACCTTCTGGGGCAAGGGTGTAAGCCAGGGGCACTCTGACGCAATTCGTCGCATCCCCGGTGTAAAGGACGCAAGACAGTATACGATCCCTGTGGAGAGTGCGCTGGAAGCAGTACGTGCAGGAAGGAATCCGGAGCTGACCACCCGCGAGAAGCATACCCGTGAGTGCTTCGTCGTCCTGGAGGAGGGCGCGGATCCCGCAAAGGTAGAAGAAGCGATCACGACGATGCCCAATTACTTCGCTGATTATGATACTACCGTTCATTTCATCACCGAAGAGGAAATGCAGCAGTATCACAGTCGTCTGCCCCATGGCGGATTTGTGCTCAGAAGCGGCGTAACCGGACGAGAGAAAGAGAATCATCATCTGATCGAGTATCGATTGAAGCTGGACTCCAACCCGGAATTTACTTCAAGCGTGCTTGTGGCTTACGCGAGAGCGGCATACCGCATGAGCCGGGAAGGTATGAGCGGCTGCAAGACTGTCTTTGACGTAGCTCCGGCTTACTTAAGCGCCAAGAGCGGCGAAGAGCTGCGGGCAAGCCTGCTGTAATGGACGCGCTGCGGGAGAAAATCGAAGCCACATTAAGCGCCTACCCGGTCTGCGAATACGCCTTTGTAAAGCCAAAGGAGCTTCCTTTCCGGGATGAGGTGCGTTATATCTGCCGAACCGAATGCCCGCGCTATGGTACTTCCTGGTCCTGTCCGCCTGCGGTGGGCACAGTGGAGGAATGCCGGAAACGGTGCCTCGGATATGAAGACGTACTGATGTTCACCACTATTGCCGAGGGCGTGGATACGGAGGATATGTCCGCCATGCTGGCCACCAGACGGGAGCATGAGGAGATTACAAGACAGATTCGGGATGAAATGAAAGCCTTCTGCGGGGAAATGCAGGTGCTTTCCACGGAATCCTGCGCCATTTGCGAAAAATGCGCTTATCCGGACGCGCCCTGCCGCCATCCGGATCGGATGTTTCCGTGTATCGAGAGCTACGGTATTCTGGTGACAGAGCCGGCGGAGAAAAATGGGATCACCTTTATGAGCGGAAGCGGCCTGGTGACCTGGTTCAGTCTCATTTTGTATAAACGGGCATAAGCGTCTGAAAAACTGCATATAGTTGAGGTAAGGAAAACAAAGGTCCGGAATTCATGAGCGTGAAGGAGCAGATGACGGAGGCTCTGAATCTGCCAAAGGATCTGACGCTGGGTGCAGTGATCTTGACCATTACCGGAAAGTATGAGGCTTATGTGGAAAACTACATGAGCCTCATTGAATATACGGAAAACCAGATCCGGATTCAGACCCGCACCTGTAAGCTGGAGATTCACGGCAAACAGCTGGAGATTGTCTATTACACCAATGAGGAAATGAAAATCACCGGCGAGCTTCTGGAGGTGAAATATTGCTGATTTGGTTGTTTCGTTATCTGAAGGGCTTTGTGCGGATCCGGGTTCTTGGGTACTCGCCGGAGCGCTTCCTGAACCTCTGTAAGGCCAGGCGCATCGTCCTGTGGGATCTGCAGAATGTGGAAAATGAATACGAAATGAATCTTAGCATCCGGGACTTCCGGAAAATCAGGCCATTGGTGAAAAAGGCCCGGGCGCATGTGACTGTTACCGAGCGCCACGGGTTCCCTTTTTTTCTGCACCGGAACCGGAAACGGAAGATGTTCCCGGTGGGGATGCTGGCCTGCTGCATGCTGCTCTATGTGTTATCCCTGTTTATCTGGGACATCCGAATCGAGGGAAACCGGGCCCGCAGTACCGACGTATTGCTTACCTATCTGGCGGAGGAGCAGATCGTTCACGGTATGCGAAAACGCGATGTGGACTGCAAGGAAATCCAGACCATGCTTCGGATTCATTTTCCCGATTTGACCTGGGTGTCAGCTCGCGTCACCGGCACACAGCTTCTGATTCGGGTACGGGAAAATCAGGATCTGGAGACGGAACAGCAGGAAGCGGCGAACACATCAGAAAGTTCCGATCTGGTGGCGGTCCGGGCAGGAATCATTACCGGCATTCTGGTACGAAGCGGCACCGCCCAGGTGCAGCCCGGCGACGAGGTGGAGGCCGGTACGGTTCTCATCAGCGGAACGGTGGACATCCGGGACGACAGCGGCGATGCGGTTGGCGTACAGGAGGTTCGTGCTGACGGCGACGTCCGGGCCCGGACTTTTTACGTCTATGAGGACAGCTTTGCGCGGTCCCGCGAAGTACGGCATTTTACCGGAAAAAAACGTTATGGCGTGTCGATCAGAGCCGGACGGAAGCTGTTATCTTTCACGGATCCGAGAACCTTTTCTTTGTATACAACTGTGGAAACGGAGCATCCGCTGCATCTGACAGGGAATTTTTACCTTCCACTGTCCTTCGGCCTCATAGAGCGGGCCGAGTATGAGGTTTATACGGAAAAATATACGGCAGAGGAGGCAAAAGGCCTTGCAGAAGCCCATCTTAATGAATTTTTAAATAATTTACTGCAAAAAGGGGTTCAAATTGTCGGAAATGATGTTAAAATAGATAACGGCAGGAATTTCTGCGTCTCGAAGGGGAAGATTGAGGCCCTGGAGGAGATCGGAATTCCGAAGATCAGACAAAAGGAGCAGGCAGCATTTGAGTAATATTGTGGAAAAGATGCTGGACGTACCGGCTGAACACCAGAGCAATGTGTTTGGACAGTTCGACAGCCATATCAAAAAAATAGAACAGACCCTGAAGGTGTCCGTCATTGCCAGGGACGGCGAGGTGAAGATCTTAGGTCCGGCTGATTACACCCGGCAGGCAGCCCGGGTCATCGAGCAGCTTCTGGAGCTTTCAAGAAGAGGCAACGTGATTCAGGAGCAGAACGTGGATTACGCCCTGGCCCTGTCCATGGAGGGACAGGAAGAGGCTGTGGTGGAGATTGATAAGGAGCTTATCTGCCACACCATCGCAGGCAAGCCCATCAAGCCCAAGACCCTGGGACAAAAGAAATACGTGGACATGATCCGGAACCATATGATCGTGTTCGGTACCGGACCGGCCGGAACCGGTAAGACCTATCTTGCTATGGCCATGGCGATTACCGCCTTTAAGAATAATGAGGTAAGCCGGATTATCCTGACCCGTCCTGCCATTGAGGCAGGCGAGAAGCTTGGCTTTCTGCCGGGCGATTTGCAAAGTAAGGTGGATCCTTACCTGCGGCCCCTCTACGACGCCCTGTATCAGATCATGGGCGCGGAGAGTTTTTTGAAAAATATGGAAAAGGGGTTAATCGAGGTGGCGCCTCTGGCTTACATGCGAGGCCGTACTCTGGATAATGCCTTTATTATCCTGGATGAAGCCCAGAATACAACTCCGGCCCAGATGAAGATGTTCCTGACCCGTATCGGTTTCGGATCCAAGGTTATTGTGACCGGAGACGCCAGCCAGAAGGATTTGCCAGGCGGCACAAAGTCCGGCCTGGAGGTGGCTCTGAAGGTACTCTCCAAAGTGGACGACATCGGCTTCTGTGAGCTGACCAGCAAGGATGTGGTGCGTCACCCGCTGGTTCAGAAGATTGTACAGGCTTACGAAAGCTATGAGAAGGCCCAGGAGCGCAGAAGCTCCAGAAAGGACAGTCATGACTATCAACGTAGAAGATGAGAGCAATAAGACGCTGCCGGATGTGGATACGGAAGGGATTGCCGGAAAGGTTATTGAGGCAGCGCTGGATTATGAAAAATGTCCCTATGAGGCTGAAGTGAATCTGCTTCTGACAGATGATGAGGGCATCCATGAAATGAACCGGGAGCACAGAGGGATTGACCGTCCCACGGACGTGCTTTCCTTTCCCATGCTGGAGTATGAAAGCCCTGCGGACTTTTCCTTCGTGGAGGAGAATGAAGAGGACTGTTTTAACCCGGAGACCGGCGAGCTGGTACTGGGCGATATTGTTATTTCCGTGGATAAGGTCATGGAGCAGGCGGAAAAATACGGGCATAGCCGGACACGGGAGTACGCGTTCCTGATTGCCCACAGTATGCTGCATCTTTTCGGCTATGATCATATGGTGCCGGAAGAGGCAAGAGTGATGGAGGCGAAGCAGGCTGCCATTCTGGAAAGCCTGAATATTTTACGTTAGGGAGGATTTCCGGGATGAAGCAGGGATACCTGAAGAAGACAGGCATTCTGTGTCTGGCCATTGTTTTTCTGATGGCAGCTGGCTGTGGCAAGGCAAAGACACAGGAGGCGGAAGAAAATACATTTAATACCGAGGCGGAAGTAATCGCCTGGGAGGAAGAGGAACAGGCAGATAACGAGGATGACGCGGCGTCTGAGGAACCAGATAAGCCGGCGCCCCGGGAGGTGGTGGACGGCAAGATCCGAAGCTACTTTACCGGAGAATGGATCGACGAGGAGCTCGGAAAGACCAGGCCCCTTGCGATTATGCTGAATAACACCTCTGCGGCGCTGCCCATGTCCGGCGTATCAAATGCGTCTGTTATCTACGAATGCCCTGTGGAGGGCCGCATCACCCGCTGGATGGGTGTTTTTGAGGACTGGAAAAATCTGGAGAGAATTGGCTCTGTGCGAAGCTGCCGGCTTTACTACCTTCATTTCGCCCAGGAGTTTCATCCGGTGTACGCCCATTTCGGACAGGCCCAATACGCGCTGGCGGATTTGAACAGCGGCAAGTATGATGTACTTTCCGGCGGAACCAAAGGCATCGAGCATCCGGCCACGGCCATGTATGATCGCATCAGCCGTCCGGGCAAGGCAACCGAGCATACGCTTTACGCGTTTCCGAAAGGTATCCAGAGGGATATTGAAAAAAAAGGGTATGATATGACCATGCCGGAGGAGTATCCGGGTAAATTTAAGTTCGCAGATACGGGTGAAATTGCGGAGTATCAGGGCTATCCGGACGCGACGGTCTTAAAACCCGGCGGAGATGGCGGTAAAAACGGCTTTGGCGGCGTCAAGGCGACGTTTAAGTATGACGCTTCCGATCGCAAATATTACCGCTGGACTTACGGTAATCCTCACACAGATGAGCTGAACGGTAAACAGGTGGCGGTGACCAACGTCATTTTCCAGTACTGCGACGGCAACGTGCTGGACGCCAAGGATTATCTGCATTTTGCCACCCAGTCCAACGGAAACGAATGTAAGGTATTTACCAACGGTAAGGAGATCGACGGCTACTGGAAGAATCCGGGAGAGCTGGGAACTCCGGCCCGCTATTATGATGAAAACGATCAGGAAATTGTATTAAATAACGGAAAGACCTTTATCTGTATCATCTGGAATGATTATAAGGATGATGTGGTCGTTCAGTAAGGAAAAACGGAATCATGGGAAAGAAAAACAGTTCAAAATCCAATTATATTATGCAGGGCAGCATTCTGGCCATTGCGTCCATCGTGAGCCGGATCATCGGACTTCTCTACCGGCTGCCGGTGACCAATATCATTACAGACCATGGAAATGATTATTATTCCGCAGCCTACGAGATCTACAATGTCATTCTGCTGATTTCCTCTTACAGTCTGCCGCTGGCAGTATCCAAGGTGGTGTCGGCCAAGGTGGCACTTGGCGAATACCGGAATTCCTGGAGAGCTTTCAAGGGAGCCTTGTATATGGCTTTGGTGGTCGGCGCAGCCGGTTCGGCTCTGACCTTCTTTGGCGCCGGCTTTTTCACCGGAACCCTGTTAAATACGCCGGAGAGTGAGCTGTGTCTGAAGGTACTTGCGCTGGCCGTCTTTGTCATGGCGGTGATGGGCGTACTCCGTGGCTTCTTCCAGGGCATGGGAACTATGATGCCTACGGCTATTTCCCAGATCATTGAGCAGATTGTCAACGCTATCGTGAGCATTGCGGCGGCCAGCTATCTGTTTTCCTACGGCGTAAAGCTGGATGCGGCGGCAGGTATTACCAATGGGAAGAGCGGAGCCATCTACGGCGCGGCGGGAAGTACACTGGGTACCAGCCTGGGCGCAGCAGCAGGCCTTCTGTTCCTGATTATTGTCATGCTCATGTACAACCGGGTACTGCAGAAAAATATGCGCCGGGATCACGTAAGCCGGCAGGAAAGCTACGCAAGTACCCTGCGTGTGCTGATTATGACCATCGTACCGGTCATTTTAAGTACAGCTGTCTACAATATCAGCGGCATTGTAGATCAGGGCGTATTCAAATATCTGATGCTGGATGTACAGAAGGCGGATAAGAGTACGGTCGAGATCTACTGGGGCATCTATGTGGGCAAATACAAGCTTCTGACCAATGTGCCCATCGCAGTGGCATCAGCCCTGTCCGCGTCCACCATTCCGGCCCTTACGAGAGCCCGGATTTCCGGCGACTGGGATGAGATGCGGAAAAAGACCGAGGGCGCTATCCGCATGGTTATGATGATCTGCATTCCCAGTGCCTTCGGCCTGACTGCGCTTGGCGAGCCAATTCTTGATCTGCTGTCCTGGAATACCAATGAGATTGCGCCGAAGCTCTTTTTGATTGGTTCTGCCTCTGTCATTTTCTATGGCCTGTCTACCCTGACGAATGGGATCCTGCAGGGTATTGATCGGATGCAGATTCCGGTACGCAACGCCGTGATTGCGCTGGTGACCCATCTGCTCCTGATGATTAGTCTGGTGCAGCTTGGCAAGCTTCATATCTATGGTGTGGTGTTGGCCTATATGTTCTTCGCCATCCTTATGTGTATCCTGAACGGAGCGGCTATCCGGAAGCATCTGGATTACCATCAGGAGATCAAACGAACCTTTTTGATTCCGGGCGTGTCATCCCTGATTATGGCGCTGGCGGTATGGCTTCTGTACCAGCCCCTTCATAAAGTAATCGGGGTACGGATTTCTACGCTGTTGTGCCTGATCCTGGCTGTAATCATTTATGCGTTTTTCGTTCTGCTGCTGCATGGCATCACAGAGGAAGAGTTGAGAAGCTTCCCAAAGGGGAGAACGATCGTTCGCATATTGAAGAGGATCCATCTGATTTAAAAGAAGTTGTGCATTGAAAACCCTTCTTTTTGGACATACTGTTCAAAAAAGGAGGGTTTTTTATGGCAAAACGACTTCTGGCGGCAATGGCCGGGATCGCGTTCCTGATGACACTGGCCTATTATTCCGGTAGTCTCAGGTCGGAGCGGGCTATGGAGCAGGAAAAGGAGCGGCTGCTGGCGCAGATCGAGAGTCTGGAGCTTCTGACGAAGGAGCAGGCCGCCGCGCCGGGAGACAGCGTGCAGGCGGACACCGCTGCGTCCGGGGGCGAAAAGACACAGATGAAACCAGAAGGAACCGGAAGTGAAGAATCAGCAGAGTTCCGCTTTTTCATAAAAGAAGCCGACGGTCTGGTCAATATTTACCGGGAAGACGGAACCACCCTGTATGAGACGACGGATATCCCGGTTTCCCTGCTGCCGGAGGCCCTGTGCCGGGAAATCCGCGCAGGGAAGGGCGTGGCCACGGAGCAGGAGCTTTATGATTTCTTGGAGAATTACTCCAGTTAAACTTGCTATTCCGGCCATTATGGTGTAAAGTTAAGTGAGTTAAAGAGTTACTGTTTACAGTAACTCTGCAAGCAGAGGACAAAATGACATGAATACAGACTACAGAGAAAAGATAAAAAACAAAAAACGCATTGTGGTAAAGGTGGGAACCTCTTCCCTGATTCATAAGGAGACGGGGGGCCTGGATCTTATCAAGGTGGAGCATCTGGTGCGGGAGCTGTCAGATCTGCATAACCGGGGTAAGGATGTGATTCTGGTCACATCCGGAGCCATCGGCGTGGGCAGGAAGGCAGCCGGGCTTCAGGAGAAGCCGGAGAGCATCCCCATGAAGCAGGCCTGCGCAGCCATCGGACAGGCGAGACTGATGATGATCTACCAGAAATTTTTCGCTGAATATAATCAGGTGGCAGCCCAGATTCTGATGACCCGCAACACCATGATCAACCTGAAAAACCGCAGGCATGCCCAGGATACCTTCGCTGAGCTTCTGGAGCTTGGAGCGATTCCTGTCGTCAACGCCAATGACAGTATCTCTACTTTTGAGATTCTCCACGGTGATAACGACACCCTGTCGGCCATTGTGGCTTCCCTGGTGGACGCGGATCTTCTGATCCTGCTGTCTGACATCAACGGCCTCTATACAGATAACCCAAACACAAACCCGGATGCGGAGTTTGTGCCCTTTGTAGAGTATCTGGATGAGGAGCTGATGGGCATGGGGCATGACGCGGTGAGCTCGGTGGGAACCGGCGGTATGGCGACCAAGCTTATCGCGGCGGAGCTTGCCACAGCGGCCGGAGCCGATATGCTGATTGCCAATGGCGGCGATATGAGTGTTATTCACAAAATCGTGAACGGGGAGAGGTACGGCACTTTCTTTCAGGCACATAAGGATGAATCCTTTGATTTAAAGACATTTCTGGAGGCGCATTTTTCATGAAAAAAGCAGGAATGGTACTGGAGGGCGGCGGCACAAGAGGCGTATTTACAGCCGGCGTGCTGGACTATTTTATGGAACAGGGCATGTATCTGCCCTATGTCATCGGCGTATCGGCAGGCGCCTGCAACGCAGTAGACTATGCGTCACACCAGCCGGGCCGGATGAAGCTGTGCACGATTGATTTTCTGGAGGCCGGAAGCTATGTGGGTCTCAAGTCCTTGGTGAAAACGCACAGCCTGTTTAACATGGATTTGATCTTTGATATATTTCCCAATAAGATCATTCCCTTTGATTATGACACATACTTTTCTTCCGGTATGGAGTGCATTCTGACAGCTACCAACGCCCTGACCGGCAAGGCTGAGTATCTGTCGGAGAAAAGCGACCGGCAGCGGCTGATGACTATCTGCCGGGCTTCGTCCAGTCTTCCGGTGGTATCGCCCATTGTGGATGTGGACGGCATTCCCATGGTGGACGGCGGCGTGGCGGATTCCGTGCCCATTCGCAAGGCCCTGCACGACGGGGTGAAGAAGCCTGTTATCATTCTCACAAGACAGGCGGGCTACCGGAAAGCGCCTGCGAAGAAGACGCTGAAAATGGCTCAGATCATGTATCAGAAGTATCCGAATCTGATTCGTGCCATCAAATATCGGGCTTACTATTACAATCGCACCATGGAACTTATCGAGGATCTGGAAAACCGGGGACATGTTTTTGTGATCCGGCCTCAGGTTCCGGTGGTCAAGAATACCGAGAATCACGCAGAAGTATTAACAGATTTTTACAACCATGGCTATGAATACGCAAAGGATATTTTTGAACAGGCAGCGTCCTTTGCGGGATGGGAAGGAGATAAATAAATGGATCCACAGAAGATTGCGCGCATCAACGAGCTGTACCGCCGTTCCAAGGCGGAGGGCCTGACTGATGCGGAGAAGAAGGAGCAGAAGCTTCTGCGCCTGGAATATATCGAGGCCGTCCGCATGAACCTGCGCGGACAGCTGAACAATATTGATATTAAGGAACAGGACGGCAGCGTCGTAAATCTGGGTGAAAAATATGATGCAAACAGAAAAGGAAACTAAAAAAGCTTTAAAGAAGGCCTTGCGAAAAGAGATCAAGGCACTGCGGGCGGCTCATACGGACGAACAGATTCATGAGCTGAGTCTGGGCGTGCGGGATCAGGTGCTGACCCTGCAGGAATACCGGCAGGCGGAGGTGATCTACGCTTACGTGGACTGTAAGCATGAGGTGGAGACCTCGGATATCATCCGGGCGGCCTGGGCTGACGGCAAACGGGTGGCTGTCCCGAAGGTACTGGGACAGGATATGAAGTTCTTCTATATCACTTCTCTGGAAAATGATCTGGAGGAGGGGTATTACGGAATCCGGGAGCCTTACGAAAAGCACGCGGCAGATGAAAGCGGAGACGAGGAAAAAGCCCTGATGCTGATGCCTGGCGTGGCTTTCGATGAGGAACGGCACCGGATCGGTTACGGCGGGGGCTTTTACGACCGTTTCCTGGAGGCGCATCCGAAGCTGTCCAGAGTGGCGCTGGCCTTTGAATTTCAGGTAAAAGAAAGCGTTCCTTATGAAGCGTTTGATATCTGTCCGGAGAAAATCGTGACAGAGAAACGGGTAATCGGGAGGAAATAGATGACATTAGAGTGTATTGGACAGAAAGCAAAGGAAGCGGAACCGATTCTCCGGGTCATGACCCGGGAGGAGAAAGACCGGGTACTTTTGAAAGCGGCAGAGCTTCTTGTAGGCGAGCAGGAAAAGATCCTTGCAGCCAATGAAAAAGATATGGAAGCGGGACAGGAGCGCGGCATGAAGCCGGGACTTCTGGACAGACTGAAGTTGACCGAAGATCGCATCGCGGGCATGGCGGAAGGTCTTCGCCAGATTGCGGACTTACCGGATCCGGTGGGGGAAGTCATGAAGGACTGGGTGCCGGAAAATGGCCTGCATATCCGTCAGGTGCGGGTGCCTCTTGGCGTCATCGGCATCATTTACGAGGCCCGGCCCAATGTGACGGCGGACGCCTTCGGACTCTGCTTTAAGACCGGTAATCCGGTGGTGCTGCGGGGCGGAAGCGACGCGATTCATTCCAATCAGGCCATCACCGAGGTGCTGCAGCAGGCATTAATAGCCTGTGGTTGCCCGGAAAGTGCTATCCAGCTTCTGACGGATACCAGCCGTGAGACGGCTGCGGCCTTTATGAAGCTGAACCGGTACATAGATGTGCTGATTCCGAGAGGAAGTGCCGGGTTAATCGCCACCGTTGTCAATAACAGTACGATTCCAGTCATTGAGACAGGATCCGGTAACTGTCACATCTATGTGGATGAGACAGCGGATCTTGAGATGGCCGTGAATATTGTATACAATGCCAAGACACAGCGCATCGGCGTCTGCAATGCCTGCGAGTCTCTGGTGGTAAACCGTAAGGTAAAAGACGCATTTCTGCCTCTGCTGGCAAAGAAGCTTCAGGAGAAGCAAGTGGAGCTTCGCGGAGACGAAGCAGCCAGAGAAGCGGTTCCTATGACGGCAGCCACAGAGGAAGACTGGGGTACGGAGTATCTGGATTACATTCTTTCTGTGAAGACCGTAGATAATGTAGAGGAAGCCATTGCCCATATCAATCGTTATAATACCGGACATTCCGAAGCAATTATCACAGAAAATCAGGAACATGCAGAGAAGTTTTTAAAGGAAGTGGATGCAGCGGCAGTCTATGTAAATGCTTCGACCCGCTTTACCGACGGCTTTGAGTTCGGCTTTGGCGCGGAGATCGGCATCAGTACCCAGAAGCTGCATGCCAGAGGTCCCATGGGTCTTGTGGCGCTCACTTCTTACAAATACGAGATTACCGGCCATGGCCAGGTAAGGGGGTAATACATGAGAGTAATAGCAGGAACAGCCCGGAGTATGCCGCTGAAGTGCATTGAGGGGCTGGATACCAGGCCGACCACCGATCGAATTAAGGAAACTTTATTTAATATGCTGCAGCCGGAGATCCCGGGCTGCCGGTTTCTGGATCTCTTTGGCGGAAGCGGGGCTATCGGTATCGAGGCCTTAAGCCGGGGCGCGGATTTCGCGGTCTTTGCGGAAAATAACCGGAAGGCTTACGACTGCATCGGCGACAATCTGGTCTTCACGAAGCTCAATGACCGGGCGCAGGTATTTTTTATGGACGCTTTGGGAGCGCTTCGGGTGCTGGAGGGCGAAGAGCCCTTCGATATCATTTTCCTGGATCCGCCCTATGGAAAGGGACTGGAGCGGGATGTACTTGGTTACCTTCAAAATTCCAGCCTGATGACTGCCGATACAACCATTATTCTGGAGGCGTCACTGAACGAAGAGACAGACTGGGTTGAAGATCTGGGCTACCGGATCCGCAAGGTAAAAAAATACAAGACGAATAAACATCTCTTTATCGAGATGGATGAGGATGACGAATGATTAGAGCAATTTATGCAGGAAGCTTTGACCCGGTGACGAAAGGACATCTGGATGTGATTGTCCGCGCTTCCCGGATCGTGGACGAGCTGGTGGTGGGTGTCTTAAACAACCGTGCCAAAACTCCGTTGTTTTCTGTGGAAGAACGTGTTAAGATGTTAGAAGAAGTCACAAAGGAATATCCGAATATCAAGATTCGCTCCTTTACGGGACTTCTGGTAGATTTTGCGAAGGAATGCGAAGCCCATATTATCGTGCGCGGCCTGCGGGCGATCACGGACTTCGATTATGAGCTGCAGATGGCCCAGACCAATCGGATCATGAGTCCGGATCTGGATACGCTGTTTCTTACGACCAGCCTGGAATACGCTTACCTTAGTTCCACAACGGTCAAGGAGGTGGCAGCCTTCGGCGGCGATATTTCCGCTTTTGTACCGCCCTATGTGGAAGAAAAAATCCGGGAGCGGATGAAGGAGCGTTACGCGTAACTAAAATGGAAATAGAGAGGAGAACGGTTTTATGAGCAGCAAGATCGAACAGATCATCGAGGAGATCGAGGAGTACATTGACGGCTGCAAGCCGCAGACATTATCAAAGACGAATATCATTGTCAATAAAGAGGAGATTGAAGAGCTGCTGCGGGAGCTTCGCATGAAGACTCCGGAGGAGATCAAACGTTATCAGAAAGTGCTGGCTAACCGGGACGCCATTCTGGCAGACGCCCAGGCGAAGGCAGACGCGATTATCAAGGAGGCCAATATACATACGACCGAATTGATCAACGAGCATGAGATCATGCAGCAGGCGTATGTACAGGCCAATGAAATTATGGCAGCCGCGGAGGCAGAGGCACAGAAGCGTCTGGATGCAGCCACCATCGAAGCCAATAACTTCCGTATGCAGGCCATGCGCTACACCGACGATATGCTGGGCAATCTGCAGAATCTGGTTCGCCAGACTATGGAAGGACACGCAGCACGCTATGAATCTATGATGAACTCTCTGAATAATTTCAACGAGATTCTGGCAAGCAACCGGGCAGAGTTAGGACCGGCTATCGCAACAGAACAGCCGGAAGAGGAAGCGCCAAAGGAAGATCAGTAAGTCCAAGATACAGAATGGCGAAGCAGGCGGTGAGCAGGGCCGTACCGGCTTTAGCTTTCAGATAACTTAAAACCGAAAGCTGGGTTCCCTGCAGCATGCTTTCCGTCTGTGCTGCACCGGACAGACCGCCGAAGGAAACGATAAAGAGCGACAGCACCCAAGCGGCGCGCTTGGTAAGAATCGGTGACGCGGCGGTCAGGGCAATGCCGTTTGTGATTTCCAGCAGACCGACGGTCAGGCAGGAACACAGCGGCAGGGAGCCGATAAGGAGAAGCAGCAGCTTTGCCAGCATGGAGAACAGGATGAGATAGCCGCCGAGCTTCAGGATATTTTCCAGGCCGTCCATGATGCAGGCATCCACGATTTTGAAGCTGATTTGAGATCCGGATGTCTTTTTTTCTATGGATAGATCCGGAAAGGTCTGCCTGTGACGGGTCAGCGCCGCGTAGAGGAGCGGCGCGCCATAGACCAGCAGAAGGGAAACAGGGACACGCTCCGGCAGCTCCAGCGCTTCCGTCAGGCAGTAGCCGGTGAGAAAGGCGGGACTTGGGTTATTGGTAAAGGTAAGCAGGTACGCGCCTTCTTCGGGTGTGATACGGTTCTCCCGGACCAGATCGGCGGAGATCTTCGCTCCCACAGGGTATCCGCACAGGAAGCCCGTCAGCAGGCAGAAAGAACCGTTCGGAGAGAGTCCGAAAAAGCTCCGTGCCAGGGGTGCAAGGAACCGGGTGATGCCAGAGACCCCGTCCAGAGCGATCAGAAGCCGGGAGAGAATAAAGAAAGGAAGCAGCATTGGCAACAGGGTGTGGAACCACAGCAGCAGTCCTTCCGAGGAAGCCGCAGCGGCCTGTACCGGAGCCAGCAGCAAAAAAGCAAGCAAGATAAGACTGACAGTCATATAAATAAATTTTTTTCTCATAGAAATCTATATGAGAGCAAGGAGGAACAATATGCGAGTTTTGGAAGGATTAGAGCCGAAGAAGGTATTTGAATATTTTGAGGATCTGACACAGATTCCGAGAGGATCGGGAAATGAGGCCGGCGCGGCAGAATATTGTATGGAATTCGCGAAGAAGCGCGGACTATCCGCGTCCCGGGACGAGTTCAACAATGTGGTCATCGTTAAAGAGGCTTCCGCAGGTTACGAGGACGCACCCACCGTCATCATCCAGGGGCATCTGGATATGGTATGCGAGAAAGAGGCGGACTGTACTATTGATTTCGCGAAGGATCCCCTGGACGTGGCCGTAGACGGCGATTTTATCTACGCGAAGGGCACGACCCTGGGCGGCGACGACGGTATCGCGGTCGCTATCGCACTGGCGATTCTGGATGACGACAGCCTGTCCCATCCCCGTCTGGAGTGTCTGTTTACCACCGGAGAAGAGGTGGGTCTTCTGGGCGCCAAAGATTTTGATGCTTCTCATATGAAGGGGCGCAGACTTATCAACATCGACTCCGAGGAGGAGGGGATCTTTACCGTGAGCTGCGCCGGTGGCATGGACGGCATTCTGCATATCCCGGCGGTCTATCAGGAGACTGAGGGCGTACGCTACACCGTAACCGTAGACGGTCTTCTGGGCGGTCACTCCGGAGCAGAGATTCATAAAGAGCACGGCAATTCCAATATTCTCATGGGCAGAGCGCTCTGCTGGTTGGACGAGGTGGTGAATTTCCGGATTGCCGGGCTGTCCGGCGGTCTCATGGACAATGCGATTCCGCGCAGCACGAAAGCGGTACTGTATGTGCCGGAGGAGGAATGTCAGGCCTTTGAAGATCGTCTGAATACCCTCGACGCCATTTACAAGACTGAGTTTGCGGCAAGCGACGCAGGTGTAACCGTAAGCTTCGTATCCGAAGGAAAGGCAAGCGGTCAGGCCCTGACGCCCAAGTGCGCGGCCATCCTGATGTATGTGCTTCATATGGTGCCCAACGGCGTCATCAAGGACAGCATGGATATCCCGGGACTGGTACAGACGTCCCTGAACCTGGGCATCTTACGTCTTACCAACGAAGAGGCGACCGCCACCTTCAGCATCCGAAGCTCCATTGAATCCGAGAAGCAGGAGCTGGGCGACCGTCTCCGCCACTGTGTGGAGTTCCTGGGCGGAACCTACGAGGAGAAGGGCTCCTATCCGGGATGGGAGTACCGTCATGAGTCCGAACTTCGGGATACCTGTGTGTCTGTATTTAAGAAAATGTATGACCGGGATCCGAAAGTTATGGCCATCCACGCAGGCCTGGAGTGCGGTCTGTTCAGCGGCAAGATGGAAGGCCTGGACTGTGTCTCCATCGGACCGAATCTGTATGATATCCATACGCCGAAGGAGCGCTTAAGTATTTCTTCCACAAAGCGGATCTATGAATTTGTGGTAGAGGTTCTAAAAGAGCTGCGCTAAACATAGAATATTTAGTAAGCATTTTTGATGCGGAGTGAAGATGTGGGATGCGTAAGCTTTCAGCTGCGGGGTCTTGGTTACTGCTGCTGGGTCTTGGTCTATTGATTCTGGGTACGGAAGAACATATCCGGAGACAGGCCGGACTTTTTAAGACGGCTCAGGCGCAGGAGCGCCCGGAGGAAACTGCGCGGCGTTATTATGAGCTGTATGAAAATATCTGGAAAGATCTGGAATATTTTCCGATTCCCCAGTGGAGAGAGGAAAACCTATCCGTTACTTATGAGAACAGCTGGCTTTTCGAGCGTACCTATGGCGGAACACGCGGCCATGAGGGAACGGATCTGATGCCGCCGGAGAACGAAAGCGGGGTGTATCCGGTGATCAGTATCTCAGACGGTACGGTGGAGAGCGTCGGCTGGCTGGAAAAGGGCGGCTGGCGAATCGGTGTCCGGAGCATCCACGACGTATATTTTTATTATGCCCATCTTTCCTCCTACGCGGAGGAGTTCCAGAAAGGCGACGTCATAAATGCGGGGCAGCTTCTGGGCTATATGGGCGATACGGGCTACGGAAAGCAGGAGGGTACTTCCGGTCAGTTCCCGGTGCATCTGCATCTGGGGATCTATCTTCGAAATGAAGAGTTTGCGGAACTGGCAGTGAATCCCTACTGGTTTCTGCGCTATCTGGAAAACTGCAGGCTGACGGTATCCCGGGGCGCGTCCGGCTGAAAAGGAGAGGTATATGGAAATACAATTGTGGCGGGAGATTTTAAATCCCTATGAGCTGGCGGTCAAGGAGGTCATGACTAAGTTTAACCACCTGATCAAGGAGCACCGGGATCGGGGACTTTACTGTCCCATCGAGCAGGTGGATGGCCGGGTCAAGACCATTTCCAGCATTCTGGATAAATGTCAGAAGAAGAAAATTGATCTGGAGGATATCGAAGAGAAGATCTATGATCTGGCCGGTATCCGCATCATCTGTCAGTTTGTGGAGGACATCGACAAGGTAGTGGAGATCATCCGGAACCGCAAGGACATGGAAATCAAGCAGGAGCGGGATTACATACGGGAAATGAAAAGCAGCGGCTATCGCAGCTACCACATTATCCTTTATTATACGGTGGATACGCTGAACGGCCCCAAGCGCCTGCAGATGGAGGTGCAGATCCGCACCATGGCCATGAATTTCTGGGCCACGGTGGAGCATTCCCTCCAGTATAAGTACAAGCGGAATATCCCGGAGCATATCAAAGAGCGGCTTTTAAGCGCGGCGGACGCCATCATCACCCTGGATAATGAGATGTCCACGGTGCGCAGCGAGATCATGGACGCGCAGATCTCCTTCCGGATTCAGGCGAACATCGTGGCGGATATCCTGAACAATATCCAGAACCTGTACCGGGTAGCCAATAAGCGGGAGATCCTAAAGATTCAGGACGAATTTTACCGAATCTACGCCATGAATGACATCGATCAGCTGGAGCGCTTCGACCGACAGCTGGATATGATTGCGGAGGGCTATCGGGCCCAGTCGCTTCCTACGGAGGAATAAATGTTACAATTACCGGAATCCTTTTTACAGGAAATGAGAGAACTCCTGGGCGATGAATATGATGCCTGGGAGAAAAGCTATGAACATAACGAGGGCTTTCGCGGCCTTCGTGTTAATACAGGGAAGCTGCGTCCGGAGGAGTTTCAGGCTCTTTCGGCCTTTTCTTTGCGTGCGGTTCCCTGGACCCGAAACGGCTTCTATCTGGAGGAACAGGCGCAGGCGTCGAAGCATCCGTACTACGCGGCCGGGCTTTATTATCTTCAGGAGCCCAGCGCCATGACGCCGGCAGCCTGTCTGCCCATCAAAGAAGGCGATCGGGTACTGGATCTCTGCGCAGCCCCCGGCGGAAAGGCCACGGAACTGGCGGCAAAGCTGCGCGGAACGGGTGTTCTGGTAGCCAACGACATCAGTAATTCCCGGGCAAAAGCCCTGCTTAAAAATCTGGAGCTCTTTGGCGCCGGCAATATTCTCGTAACCAGCGAGACGCCCGAGCGGCTTCTTAACTATTTCGAAGGCTGGTTTGACAAGATTCTCGTGGACGCCCCCTGCTCCGGCGAGGGCATGTTCCGAAAGGAACCGTCCATGGTGAAGGACTGGCTGGAAAAGGGACCGAATTATTATGCGGAAATTCAGAGAACCGTGGTGACTGCGGCGGCGAAGCTGCTGCGTCCGGGCGGACAGTTAGTCTATTCCACCTGCACCTTTTCGAAACATGAAAATGAGGAAACCATTGAGCGGCTGATAAAAGAGGAAGGCTTCACCCTGCTGCCGCTGCCATTACCGGAGGAACGGGAAGCGCTTGGCTTCGCGCCGGGGCTCGGGGCCTGCGCAGGCGCAGCCCGGCTGTTTCCCCATCGGTTAGATGGGGAAGGACATTTCGTGGCTTTACTACAGAAGAATGTATGTTCTGATAATTCTGCCGCGACGTCACCAAAGCACAAGGAAAAGGCAGACTCTAAGGGTGCGCTGAAAAAGCTCCCGGAGGAATGGCTGGATTTCGCAAAGGATCTGCATGTGAAATGGGACGCCCGTTGTTTTCGCCTTTACGATGGCCGATTATATGTGCTGCCTGAGGCATTGACGGGTAAAAATATCCGTTCCTTACGCTTTCTGCGGACAGGCCTCTATCTGGGCGAAGTAAAACAGAAGCGCTTTGAGCCCAGCCAGGCTCTGGCCATGTATCTGCGAAAAGAGGAGTTCGCCCTGTCGGTGGACCTGAAAGCGGACGATGAACGTGTATTCCGCTATTTAAAGGGTGAGACGTTGGATCTGGAGGACCTGGCAGCGCGAGGGGCGAAAGGCTGGTGTCTGGTCTGTGTGGACGGGTACCCCTTAGGCTGGGGAAAGCTTGCAAACGGTACGCTCAAGAATAAATATTATCCCGGATGGAGGTGGTAGCATGCGTCTGGACAAATATCTCTGCGAAGCGGGATACGGAACCCGGAGCGAAGTAAAAAAATTGCTGCGAAGCTGCATAGTTACCGTAAACGGGGAAAGGGTTACGAAGTCGGAGACAAAGATAAAGGACGGCGATGTGGTGTGCGTAGCCGGAAAAGAGGCGTCCTTTTCCAGGGTGGAGTACTGGATGCTGCATAAGCCTGCCGGATATATTTCCGCCACCGAGGATAAAAAGCTCGACACAGTGCTGGAACTTTTGCCGGAGAACGCTCGTTCGGATTTGTTCCCGGTGGGACGGCTCGACCGGGATACGGAAGGCCTGCTGCTTTTGACCAACGACGGTAAGCTGGCCCATTACCTGTTATCCCCCAAACGCCATGTGGACAAGACCTATTACGCCAGGATTCAAGGTCGGGTGAAATCGGAACATGTGCAGGCCTTTCTGGAGGGACTGGATATCGGCGATGAGAAAAAGACCCTTCCGGCGGAACTGCGGATTCTGAAGTCCGGCCCGGAATCGGAGATCGAAGTGACTATTCGGGAAGGACGCTTTCATCAGGTAAAACGGATGTTCGAAGTCATCGGCTGTGAGGTTACGTATCTGAAACGGCTTTCCATGGGAAGTCTGAAGCTGGATGAGACTTTGGAGATCGGCGCGTGCAGGCCCCTTACGGAAGAAGAACTTCGAAAATTGAAGGAGGAGACAGGATGCTGGACGGAATAAAAGCAGTTCTTTTTGATCTGGACGGAACCCTGGTAGATTCCATGTGGATGTGGGGAGCCATTGACGTGGAATATCTGGGCCGTCATGGCCTGACAGTCTATCCCGGGCTTCAGCAGGCCATCGAGGGCATGAGCTTTTCGGAGACTGCAGCGTATTTTAAAGAGCAGTTCGCCCTGCCGGATAGTCTGGATGTGATTAAGGCCGAGTGGATCGCCATGTCAAAAGAAAAATACGCCCATGAAGTGCCTTTAAAACCAGGCGCGCGGGAATTTCTGGAATACCTAAAATCACACGGAATCAGAGCCGGAATCGCCACCAGCAATGGCCGGGAGCTTCTGGACGCCGTGGTGGCCGGGCAGGGGCTTGCGCCTTATTTCCAGTGCCTGATGACCTCCTGTGAGGCAGGGGCCGGAAAACCAGCGCCGGATATCTATCTCAAGGTGGCGGCGGAGCTTGGCGCGAAACCGGAAGACTGTCTGGTCTTTGAGGACACACCCGCAGGAGCCCAGGCCGGGAAAGCAGCCGGAGCAAAAGTATGTTCGATCTACGACGCGTATGCCAAAGATCGGCAGGCTGAAAACCGCCGGCTTGCAGATTACTATATTCACGATTTTTATCAGGTGCTGGACGGGACCTATGAGACGTTGGTACCAGGACAGGAGTAATACATGAAACAGCAGGGATTTTTGCCCGCAACAAAAGAAGAATTAACGGAACGAGGCATTACGCAACCAGACTTTGTCTATGTCATCGGCGACGCCTACGTGGATCATCCATCTTTCGGCCCGGCGATCATCGGGCGGGTGTTGGAAAGCCACGGCTACAGCGTGGCGATCCTGGCCCAGCCGGACTGGAAGGATCCAAAGAGCATTCAAGTCTATGGCGAACCGCGCCTGGCCTTCCTGGTCTCCTCCGGAAATATGGATTCTATGGTAAATCACTATTCCGTGTCGAAAAAACGCCGGAAGACTGACGCATTCACGCCGGGCGGTGTTATGGGAAAACGCCCCGACCGGGCCGATATGGTATACAGTAACCTGATTCGCCATGTATATAAGCATGTGCCTATTATCTTAGGCGGCATTGAGGCCAGTCTCCGACGCATGGCCCATTATGATTACTGGGCGGATGGCTTTAAGCGGTCACTGCTTCTGGACAGCGGAGCGGATCTGATTTCCTATGGCATGGGCGAACGGTCCATCGTGGAGATTGCCGACGCGCTGGCTTCCGGAATTTCCATTCGGGATCTGACCTTTGTAAATGGAACTGTCTACAAGACCAGCCATAAAGAGGATATCTACGACGCGATTTTCCTGCCGGATTATGAGAGTATGAAGGCCGATAAGACTCTATATGCCAAAAGCTTCGGGATTCAGCAGAAAAATGCCGATCCGATCCGGGGAAAACGGATGGCGGAGCAGTATTCCGAACATCTGTTTATCGTGCAGAATCCGCCGGCAAAACCCTTGTCCCAGGAGGAAATGGATGAGATCTACGATTTGCCGTTCCAGCGGGCGGTGCATCCTTCCTGTCTGACGCAGGGCGAGGTTCCGGCCTTCTCGGAGATCAAATTCAGTCTGGCAAGCTGTCGGGGCTGTTTTGGAGCCTGCAGCTTTTGCGCCCTGACCTTCCACCAGGGACGGATCATCCAGGCCAGAAGCCATGAATCCCTGCTCCGGGAGGCCCGGGCTATGACAAAGGATAAGGACTTCAAGGGCTATATCCACGACGTGGGCGGTCCCACCGCAGATTTCCGGCAGCCTGCCTGCGATAAGCAGCTGAAAGCCGGAGCCTGCCCGGAACGGCAGTGTCTGTTTCCGAAACCCTGTCCGAATCTGAAGGCCGATCACAGCGATTACATCAGCCTTCTCCGGAAGCTCCGGGCCATCCCCGGCGTGAAAAAGGTGTTCATCCGTTCCGGTATCCGCTTTGATTATGTGCTGGCGGATCCAAATCAGAGTTTTTTGAAAGAACTCTGTGAATATCACGTAAGCGGCCAACTGAAAGTGGCACCGGAGCATGTGTCCGACGCAGTCTTAGCGAAGATGGGCAAGCCGAACCGCAGCGTCTACGAGGAGTTCTGCCGCCGCTATAAAAAGATGAACGAAACCCTGCAGAAAAAGCAGTATCTGGTGCCGTACCTCATGTCCTCCCATCCGGGAGCGACGCTGAAAGAGGCAGTGGAGCTGGCCGAGTACTGCCGGGATCTGGGCTACATGCCGGAGCAGGTGCAGGATTTCTACCCGACGCCCTCCACCATGTCCACCTGTATGTATTACACCGGTCTCGATCCCCGCACCATGGAGAAGGTCTATGTGCCGAAGAATCCCCATGAAAAGGCCATGCAGCGGGCGCTGATCCAGTACCGGGATCCCAAGAACCGGGAGCTGGTGCAGGAAGCCCTGGAGAAATGTGGCCGCCGGGATCTCATTGGTTATGGACCCAAATGCCTGCTTCGCCCGGAGGGAGGAAGACCCGGAGAGCGGAGTGGACAGAAAACCGATTTCCGGAAAAACAGTTCCGGGAACAGAGCAGGCGGACGCACGGAACGAACAGAAACAAACGTTCGAAAGAACGCTGGAGCGAAAAAGAAGACGATCCGGAATGTACACAAGAAGAAATAGGAGAAGCTATTTATGAGTCAATATCAGCTGATCGCCCTGGATATGGACGGCACCTTATTAAACAGCAAAAAAGAAATCAGCCCCGGATGCAGAGAAGCCATCGAAAAAGCACTGGCAAAAGGCAAAGAAGTTGTGCTTTCCACCGGCCGCTGCCGCCCGGAGCTGACAGAATTCCGGAAACTGATCCCGGGTCTCCGCTATGTGAACTGTACCAGCGGAGCTATGGTTTACGATTTTCGGGAGCAGCGGGTGATTTATTCCAACACCATAGATATCCCTGTGGTCAAGGAAATCTTCCGCCTCGCTCGGAAGGAAGAAGCCATGCTGCACATCCTGGATGAGAAATCCATCGAACAGACCAACCAGCTGGCCCACATCGATCGCTACGGCATGGGCGTCTACAAGGAGCTACATGCCCGGGTTGTGGAGCCCCATGACGATCTGTATGGCTTCTACATGGCCAATCCATTTCCGGTGGAGAAAATCAATTTGTATCATCAGAGTATGGAATCCAGGACGCGGACCAAAGAGCGGATTCAGGCTCTGGCGCTTCCGGTGGAAATGGTAGATGCGGAGAGCTCGTCCCTGGAGTTGACTGCCACAGGCGTCGATAAGGGCGTGGGCCTTACGAAGCTCTGCGAGGCCCTCGGCATTCCGGTGAGCGCCAGCATCGCCGTGGGAGACGCAGACAATGATTTAAGTGTCCTACGGGCCGCAGGACTTGCCGTAGCCATGGGAAATGCGTTGGATTCGGTGAAAGCAATTTCGGATATCACCGTGGCGGACTGTGATCACGACGGCTGCGCGGAAGCCATTTACAAATATTTGCTTGGATAAAACCGGGAGGTGGAAAGGATGGAAAAAAAGAGAGCATCCATCGCAATCGTAACAGGAGCGTCCTCCGGCATGGGCCGGGAATTCGTCCGTCAGATAGCGGAAAGCTACCGCTCCATATCGGAAATCTGGGTGATCGCGAGACGGGAGCAGGCATTGCTTACACTGCAGGAGGAGCTGAAGGATAAAACGACGATTCGGACCCTGCCCATGGATCTGGCGGAAAAGGACGCCTGTGCGGAGCTTGCGGCTTTGCTTAAAAAAGAAAAGCCTGTGATCCGGATTCTGGTGAATTCCGCAGGCCTGGGACATGCCGGGAAGCTGGAAACCCAGGATGTGGATCAGATCTTAAATATGATCGATGTCAACTGCCGCGCGCTGACAGCCGTTACCATGACCTGCCTGCCCTATTTCCGGAAGGGCAGCCGAATCCTTCAGATGGATTCCGGCTCGGCCTTTCTGCCTCAGCCGGGCTTCGCGGCCTACGCAGCCAGCAAGGCCTACGTGCTGTCTTTGTCGAGAGCGCTGAAGGAAGAGCTGCGCAGCCGCCAGATCTCCGTGACCGCCGTGTGTCCGGGCCCGGTGAAAACGGATTTCTTCGCCACCGGCGGCATTAAGCTGAACCCGATCAAGCGCCTGTTCCTGATAAAGCCCGAGCGTGTAGTACGGAAGGCCCTATTTGACGCCGAAAAGGGCAAGGCCGTATCCATCTCCGGCGGCAGTATGAAGCTGGTCCGCGCGGCGTCCGGCGTACTGCCCCAGGGCCTGATGACGCGGCTGTCAGCGATGCTGTTTTCTTTCTGAAACGGGAAAATAACATATTAAAAATGGATAGGGGAGTTTTATTATGGAAAAAAGTACAGTCGGAACCTTGACGACGCTGTGTTATCTGGAGCAGGGCGGCAAATTCCTGATGATGCACCGAATTAAGAAGAAAAATGACGTAAATCAGGACAAATGGATCGGTGTAGGAGGACATGCGGAGGCCTACGAGAGCCCCGAGGACTGCCTTCTTCGCGAGACCTTCGAGGAAACCGGCCTGTCACTGACCGATTACCGCTTTCGCGGCATTGTCACCTTCGCCCTGAAGGGCGTCGAGACCCAGTATATGTGTCTTTACAC
>NZ_JBOKYU010000021.1:0-40076 GCF_051972735.1 Laedolimicola sp.
GAAATATAGAGTACCCAATGGGCCAGTTCCCCACCGTTCAGCCCGTAAAGCCTTCTCAGAAGCTGCGCGTCGCCCTGCTTCATATCCGATGCATCCGCTGCGGCCTCCACATCGGCCCGGAGCTTTCCGAAGTCCACATGCCGGGCGGTTCCCTTAACCACCAGGACACCGCCATACACCAGAAGCCCCAGAAGGATAAGCTTCGCTATCCGCAAAATCCAGTCTCTCATAAGCCAGCCGCCTCCTCCATGCGCTCCAGCCACAGCGGATAGGGCGTACTTTTCAGGTGTACTGCATCCTTCTGATACCAGTCCGCGTGATCCTGCAGCAGCTCACTGTTGTCAATATAGGTCAGGTTCCATTTTTTACACATATCCCGAAGGGCCTGATTAAAGGTATCCACATTCTGAAGGACAGGCTTCTTCTCCACGGCCTCCGGAAGCACCGGCAAAATTCCATTGATGTAAACGGGCAGATCGGGCGCCTGAGCCCGGATCTCTGTGAGCCGCTCCTCATAATGCCGGATAAAAAGCCTGCTGTCACCCCGGCAGTATTCCAGATCATTTAACCCGATGGATAAAAATAAGACCTTCGGCGCAAGCGAAAGCGCTTTTTCGATCTCCGGTCCGGCTGAGTCAGTCCGCAGTCCCCGAAGCGCCACGATTTCTGTGGCGTCCAGAATCTCATAATCCAGAAAGCCTGTCGCCACCGAATCACCCACCAGAACCGCGCCCGCAAAGCGCTCCTTTAACGTACCTTTGTCCGGATTTCCCGGATCTGACAGCTGCTGCTCTGCAGCTTCTTTCTGTTCCAACTTTACTTCTATTTTATTTACATCTGCATTTTCCTGCGCTTCTATCCATGCCACCGCCGGGAAACCACCTTCCGGTTCTGTCTTTTTTTCGTCCGCCCTGCCGTGCGCAAACCATACGCCGACAAGCAGCGCCAGCACCAGAAAATACCAGGCAATTCTCACATTCTGTCTCATCCTACAAGCACTCCTACCTTTATAGTATATAGACGGATCCGCATTACAAAAAGTTTCAGCCTACAGCCAGAATTCGAGCAGATGCTCTACCCTGTAGAACCAGACCGGATTCATATCCTTCACTTTATCATAGATATCTGTAAATATGGTCAGGAAATGGAACAGCATAGCCTGAATAAACAAAAGCAGAAACAGACCGTACAGAAGCTTCCATCGCTCCATACCCACGCTTTCTTCCAACGCTCCCAGCACCACCGGCACCACTGCCAGGTAAAACAGCCAGATTACATCCACCGTATAACGGGGAATCAGACCGCCAATCTGGATATCAATAAAAGCTGTCACAAGCCCCAGAATCAGAAACATCCACGCCCAGAGATAAGCTTCCTTCTGCCGAATCAGCTTCTTACATTTCCACGGAATCAGACTGAGGAACAAAATCAGATTGTTGACCATGATGCCGCCGAAGCCGCTCTCAATGATGGCCTGGCCGTAAAACTGACTCTTCACCGCCACCTGCTCATAATAGGGAAATACGCCCGTAATTACCGGCGGCTGAAACAGCATAGTAAAATAGCCGAATACCGTCCTGCCCATTTCCAGCTTCCGCCTGGTCATATCCTGCAGGGTGAGATTGTAGGCGGCTCCGAAATCCGTGACGCTGCCGAAGCGAATCTGATTGTAATACATCAGGCCCGCCGCCACCAGAAGCACCGGAAACGCAAAGGCAAATAAATCTAATACCTTCTTTTCTTTCAGAACCTTTCCCTGTCGAATCGCAGTTCCGTACAGCGGCAGCGCCAGCGCGCTCACCAGCACCAGCTGGGGTCTGCAGCCCGCAATCAGCGCAATCAGAAAAGAACCTGCCGCCATTTCCAACCGATTGACCCGTTCCCCTTTCAGCGATTTCATCCAGAAAGCCAGTCCCCAGACGCCGCAGGCCATGCCCAGCATCAATGGGATGTCATAGAAGGTGGGATATCGGTAAAAGCTCCAGACACCGCTGCCATTGGCAATCAAAAGGCTCAAAAGCAGCCAGACCGAATAGGACGTATTGCGATACCAATTTTTTACAATTTCTCCAAGTAATACAAATACACCGGCCATAAACAGGCTGCAGGACAGCCAAACTGCCGTAAGCGTCGAAAAATCCGCGCCTGTGAGCAGATAACAGGGCAGGAAAAACAGAAGCTCCGGTACGACTCCAAAATAGACGTAATAATGTTCCCTGTAATAAGCGGTATCCCACATATAGCTCTCATCCGCATTTTCCATCACCGCGCTCCGCATCCGGTAATCGTAAGGGTTCTCCAGGGATTTTAATGTCTCACCCGGCTCTATTTCAAGCCGTGTCTCGCCCTTCGCCAGGGAATGGGCCAGCAGCTGGTACTGGGTCATCCAGGTCATGGTGGGCGCCTGCTCCACCGCCGTCAGATTCTCCTGCTGCACCGCAAAGGCCGCCGCGAATTCCAGTCCGAGAAGCACTGCCGCAAAAAGAACGCCCTTATAGCCGCATTCCACATATTTTTTCCGGTGAACCTCCGAAGACGGGCGCAGATACCAGCCAGCGATAAGCAGCCCCCATACAGCCAGCAGCCGCGCCAGAGAGAAAAAAAACGGCACGGACACATTGCCGCTGATGTCGGAAATCCGAATGAGCTGTCCTTTGGACGCGTGAATGATAATCAGCATTTCCGGGGAGCTTCCGCTCAGATGCAGCCGCATATACTGGCTTTTTTCCACACCATTTACGATCTTACGTTCCGGCAGACGAAAATATTTTTCATTGGCCTCGTCCGACGCCTTCACCTGAACACTGACAGCCCGGTCTTCCGGTGAAACCGGATTTTCCACACGCATATCAATCTGAATATTGTAAAGCTTCTGCTGTATATTGAGCAGTTCGATACAGGATGTCTCCTCTCCATTCTCCGCTGTAACACGATACAGGCTATCATTCACCTGCTCCAGGCCTTCGCCCAGTATCTGCTCCTCAAAATTCCTATGCTCGTCCTTCCACAGATATGCTTCCCAATGTCGGAAATTAAATACGAATATTTCCAGAAGAATGCCCACTAAAATCAACAGTAGCGGCATCAGCCATCTGCCTTTCTTCCACTCTTTCATCCTTTGTATCTCCCTCACTCATATATGTTTTATTATACCAGATCTTCTTTTCCCTGTTTATAGAAATTTTATAAACTTTACGGAAATTTTGTTAGCACTCACCTGCTTAGAGTGCTGATTTTCTATTGACTTTTCCATTCCGCCGCGTTACAATATTTATCAGTTACGAAACATACCTACTTAAAGGAGTGAACGAAAATGGCAAATACACATGGAAGTCTTTCCATTAACAGCGAAAATATTTTCCCGATTATCAAGAAGTGGCTCTATTCCGACCACGATATCTTCTTCCGCGAGCTGATTTCCAACGGCTGCGACGCGATTACGAAGCTTCATAAGCTTGCCCTGATTGGTGAATACAACTATCCGGAAGGCCACAAGGACAGCGTCCGCGTGATTGTGAACCCGGAAGAGAAAACTCTGAAATTCATCGATACCGGACTTGGTATGACCGCAGAAGAAGTCGAGGAATACATCAACCAGATCGCATTTTCCGGAGCGGCTGATTTCCTGGAGAAGTACAAGGATAAGGCCAATGACGACCAGATCATCGGTCATTTCGGACTGGGCTTCTACTCCGCATTCATGGTAGCAGACGAGGTTCACATCGACACCCTTTCCTATAAGGATGGCGCGAAAGCCGTTCACTGGGAGTGCGATGGCGGTACCGAATACGATATGTCTGAGGGAACCCGTACTGAGATCGGTACCGAGATTACCCTGTTCCTGAACGAGGACTGTCTGGAGTTCGCCAACGAATACCGTGCCCGCGAGGTCATCAGCAAGTACTGCTCCTTCATGCCTGTAGAGATTTTCCTGGAGAAGGCAAATGCGGAACAGGAATACGAAACCATCGACGAGTCCGAGCTTCGTGACGACGACGTGGTGGTCGAGCATATCCATGAGGACGCCAAGACGGAGGAGATCGAAAAAGAGGACGGCACCAAGGAGACCAAAGAGGTATCCCCGGCCCGGGATCGGGTCAAGATTAACAAGCGTCCTGTTTCCTTAAGCGATATCCACCCGCTGTGGACCAAGCACCCCAATGAGTGCTCTGATGAGGAATACAAGGCCTTTTACCGCAAGGTGTTCCAGGATTATAAGGAGCCTCTGTTCTGGATTCACCTGAACATGGATTATCCCTTTAACCTGAAGGGTATCCTGTACTTCCCGAAGATCAATACGGAGTATGACTCCATCGAGGGAACCATCAAGCTGTACAACAACCAGGTATTTATCGCCGACAATATCAAGGAGGTCATTCCGGAATTCCTGATGCTCTTAAAGGGCGTCATCGACTGTCCGGATCTGCCGCTGAATGTATCCCGAAGCGCCCTGCAGAACGACGGCTTTGTAAAGAAGATTTCCGATTACATCTCCAAGAAGGTAGCAGACAAGCTGACCGGTATGTGCAAGACCGATCGGGAAACCTATGAGAAGTACTGGGACGACATCAGCCCGTTTATCAAATTCGGCTGCCTGAAGGATGAGAAGTTCTGTGACAAGATGAGCGATTATATCCTGTTCAAGGATCTGGACGGCAAGTATCAGACTCTGAAAGATCTGGTTCCGGAGGAGGAGGCCGCCGATGTGGACGTGGTGGAAAACCCGGACGACAAGCAGGAGGATACCGAGGAGAAGGAGCCGGAAAAGACGACCATCTTCTACGTAACCGATGAGGTACAGCAGAGCCAGTATATCAATCTCTTCCGCGAGGAAGGCAAGAACGCTGTCATCCTGAAGCACAATATCGACGCTCCCTTCATTTCCCATCTGGAAATGAAGAATGACAAGATCAAGTTCCAGCGGATCGACGCAGATCTGACCGAGGACTTCGTGGAAGCCACCGACGAGGCAGAGTTGAAGGAGACCACCGATTCCCTGACTGAAATCTTCCGGAAGGCTCTGGGCAATGACAAGCTGGACGTGAAAGTAGAGAAGATGAAGAACGAGAATATCTCCTCCATGATTACCCTCTCCGAGGAAAGCCGCAGAATGCAGGATATGATGAAGATGTACAGCATGAACGGCATGGATCTGGGTATGTTCGGCGGTGGAGAAACTCTGGTCCTGAACGCCAACAACAAGCTGGTTCAGTACATTCTGGAGCACAAAGACGGCGAACATGTAAATCTGTTCTGCGAGCAGCTTTACGATCTGGCTATGATCAGCCACCAGCCGTTGGCGCCGGAGAAAATGACCAAGTTCATCAGCAGAAGTAACGAGATTATGATGCTGCTGGCGAAATAAATACACACAAAGAAGAGCCTCCCGCGGGAGGCTCTTCTTTTAATCTTGTATTTTCCTTTTATTTACAGCTTCGCAAATTTCTCATACAGCGGAACCAGGCAATGATATGCCTCATCAAAGACCGGCTTCAGCTCCTCATAAACCTTCTGGTTCTCTTTCTTCGGTTCTACGTGCTTCTCGAATTTCAGGAAACGCTTGATCTCATCAAAGCTGTCGAAGACGCCCACGCCGACGCCTGCGATAACTGCAGCGCCGATGGAAGTGGCCGCTTCCACGCAGTCCGGCATATCAAATTTCACGTTCAGCACATCTGCCAGGATCTGGGTTACCACCTCGCCCTTGGCTCCGCCTCCGGTCAGGTTCATCTGCTCAATCTTCGCCTGCTTCCGATAGGCCTTCAGAATCAGCTCCATGTTCATGGCGATTCCCTCAATCACCGCGCGCACATAATCCTTCTTTTCATGCTCCGGCTTGATTCCCAGAAACGCCGCGCTGGTGTCCGGATTCCACCGGGGGCTCCGCTCACCCAGCATATAAGGCAGGAAAATCAGATTCTGCGCGCCCGCCGGGGACTTCTCGATAAGCTTGTTCATCTCGTCGTAGGGCATATCGTCGCAGAGAGCCCGCCGTATGTAAGCATAAGAACTGCCTGCCGCCTGCATGGTTCCGCAGGGCATGTATTTACCCGGGATTACATGGGCAAAGCAGAATACCGTCTTATCCGGGTCAATAAAGGGCTCTGTGGTGGTTCCGCCGATCCATGCGGAGGTTCCGTAGGTCAGGTAAAACTCTCCGTCCTTAATGCAGGCTGCGCCCACTGCGGACACCGGACCGTCGCCGCCGCCGCAGACAACCGGAGTCCCTGCGGGAAGCCCGATTTCACCGGCTACCCTGTCCTGAATATAGCCTGCCACATCGATAGAGCGCTTTAAGGCCGGCAGCTTCTCCCTGTCAATGCCTGCCGCATTTAAAATCTCGTCTGACCACTCCAGTCTCCGAAGATCCAGCGCCTGGGTGCCGGACGCGTCGGAATAATCGGTCACAAACTCACCGGTCGCTCTCTGGATAATATAATCCTTGGCCTGCAGCATTTTATAGGTTTTCTCATAGACCTCCGGCTCATTGGCTTTCAGCCACATCAGCTTCTCAATGCTGTAGCTGGCAGCTACCCGGTGTCCGGTAATCTGATAAATCCGGTCGGCGCCGATGGCGTCCTCCAGCTGCTTCGCCTCTTTTACCGCGCGCATATCCGCCCAGATCATAGAATCCCTGAGGGGTATTCCGTTCTTATCCACCGGCAGGCAACCCTGCATCTGGGCGCTGAAGGACATGGCCGCCACACGGCTTGCGTCTTCCCCTTCCAGCACTGCCTTTGTGGCCTCGCAGACTGCGTCCCACCAGTTTTCCGGATCCTGCTCCGCGTAATTACCATGAAAGAAATGCACATCATAGGATGCGGTGTAGCTTCGCACCTGCCGTCCCTCTGTGGTAAAGAGCGTCGCCTTATCCCCCGAGGTTCCCAAATCATGTGCAATCAGAAACTGTTCCATTTTATCTTCTCCTCCTTGTAGTCATAATATTTCCCAATACTTTCTTGCCGGTTTCTATTATACTCCCGGGAAGGGGAATCTGTAAACCTCCTGTAACGACCTTTCTGTTTTTATTAACAACTTTTCATCCCTGTACTATGCTTTTTTAGTATGTTTTTCACAAAAGAAAGGGTTTCTTTTATGGCAAATACAGATATTCCCGAAATTTAAGGCAGGCTATCCAGCCTGCCTTCCCTTACAGAAGATTAAATTTTAAGCTCCGCTATGGCTTTTCCAAGCGCTGCCGTCTCCACCGGCTTCACCACATAGCCATCCATACCGGCTGCCAGGGCTGCCCTTCGATCTTCCTCAAAAGCATTGGCCGTCATGGCAATGATTGGTATGGACGCTTTGGCGTCAGGAAGTGCCCGAATGGCCTTCGCCATCTCATATCCATTCATCCGCGGCATCTGAATATCCGTCAGGATCAAATCATAATACCCTTCCGGCACCTCCCGAAGTTTCTGAATTGCGCAGACGCCATCCTCCGCAAGGTCCACCTCCGCCTGGGCGTCCGCAAGCAGCGTCATGGCAATCTCCGCGTTCAGCACATTATCCTCCGCCAGAAGAATTCGTTTTCCCGAAAGCATAAGTCTGTCCGTGGAGGCTTCCTTCTGCTTCAGATCATTTTTCTCCGCAATCCGGCAGGAAAGTAAAACTGTGAACCGGGTTCCTTTTCCCTGCTCGCTTTCTACCAGGATGCTTCCGTCCATCATATCCACAAAGGACTTCACAATTCGCAGTCCCAGACCTGTTCCCTGAATTCCGCTTTCCGATGAATTCCGTTCTCTTGTGAATTCCTCAAAAATGTGGGGTAGATATTCCGCGCTGATACCGATGCCGCTGTCCTCTACAATCCCGCGAAACTGCGCATATCCAGCTTTCTCAGAGGGCAGTTCTTCCATTGTCAGGCAGACCTTTCCTCCTGCAGGCGTATATTTCACTGCGTTACTCATGAGATTCATCAGAATCTCCCGCAGCTTCATGGCGTCGCAATAGATATAGGGATGCGTCACACGCATATGCTTTTCCAGCTTCAGATGCTTTCTGACTATCTCATCATTCAGGAGCATATCAATGGTATCTTCCAGCTTCCGCATATCCCAGACCTCTTCGCTTAAGCTTTCTTTTCCGCTCTCAATCCGCGCAAGCTCCAACACATTTCCGATAAGACCAAGCAAAAACTGACTGGCCTCTTTCAGCTTCTTCAGATATCCGGCGGTAAGCTCCTGCTCCCCCCAGTGGGTCTCCATCAGATTCGCGTAGCCGATAATCGCGTTCATGGGCGTCCGAAGATCATGGGACATGGCAAAGAGGAAGGCTGATTTGGCCCGGCTCCCCTCCTCTGCCTGCCGCAGGGCGTTTTTCAGAACCATCATTTCTGAGATATCCACAAAGGTGGTAAGGGCAGCCCGCTCTCCGGTCGGAATCTGCACAATCTTCGTCTTGGCCACAATATGGCTCTCATTGGAACTGCCTTTTCCGATGATACACTCGTAATCCACGGAATCATCTTCTTTCTGAAGCTTTCTCAGTCTTTCCACAGTCCCCGGTTTCGGATAGTATACGCTCCGCAAGGCATTCCCGATTTTTCCCTGTGCATCACCTATATTCTTTATCCCGTACATGCGAAGTGCTTCCGCATTCATATGGACGACCCGGTGATCCGGTATGGTATAGGCAAGAATTCCACAGCTCTGTATATCCAGAAGCTCACGATAATAATCCTCCCGGCGTTCCCGATCCCTCTGAAGGCTCTTATTCATCTCCGTCAGCCGCCGCTCCATCTCCCGTTCCCGCTCCAGCCTTACGGTTTCAGAGATATCCTGATGCGTCCCCATGGTATAGATAAAGCCCTTCTCCGACATGTCCCGCACACCGCCGCAGCGCACGATCATTTCCCCTTTTAAGGGGTGCAGATACCGGTATACAATCTCTGTCCGTACTTTCGCCAGTTTATCCGCATATTCCTGAAACATGGACATATCTGCCGGATGCACATGGGCGATATGGAACCGGAAGCGCTCCTCCGGCGTCACATCCCCGGTCACCCCCAGCAGCTCGTCCATCACTGCGTCCGCATAAAAACGGGTCGGTTTTCCTTCCTCAAATTCCACCCGCCACAGACCGATCCGGATCGCAGAAAGTATCTTCTCAGCATCTGTCTCATTCAGCTGATTCATATAAAATCCCCCTCGAATACACGATGATTTTTCGCGTCTTTCGCTAAGATTATCATAGTATATCCGAGGGGGATTTGCAAGCCAGTCACTCCTCATTTTTTACTTTTTCAGGCTGCCCTTCCGGATATTTTCCTGAAGAATGCGATCGGTTTCTTCATAGAGCCGTTCGGAACCAAGCCGGGTTTTCCGCTGTCTTCCGTAGACCTGCTCCGCCGATACGTCATGCTCCTTCCAGTCTCCGCCGCCATTGCTGTTGTTCAGGAGCAACGGCTGCAGGTTGTCCATGGCATGGGCAAATTTGGACTCCGGGGTTGCAAATTCTTCAAATTCATCAAACAATTGCATCAATTCCTGCTTCTGTTCATCCGGAAGCAGAGAGAAAATACGCTCCTTAGCCGCATTCTCCCGGGCTTTCTGGGTCTTCAGGCCCTCCGCGTCGTAGGCGTAGGTGTCGCCTGCGTCGATTTCCACGATATCGTGAACCAGGCACATGAGCATGACCCGCGCGATATCCACCGGTTCATTGGCGTACTCCCGCAGAACATAAGCCATAATCGCCATATGCCAGGCATGCTCCGCGTCATTCTCATTTCTCCCGTGTCCGGACAGGTGGGTCTGTCGGAAGATATTTTTCTCTTTATCGATTTCCAGGGCAAACTCGAGCTGTTGTTTCAGGCGTTCATCCATGAGTTTTCCACTCCCTTACTTACTTTCTTTTTGTACTTTACCATGATTTTTTCCATCATTTTGATAACTTTATCAATTTCTTTTCACCCATTCTGCCAGGGTTGGACCTGCCTGAGCTGCCATGCTTCCATGTACGGGCAGTCCCTCTTTCACTTCCGCCGTCGGACAGAGCTTCTTGAGCACGCCTTCGCTCCGGCCCATGCCGCTTCCTTCGTTGGTGCAGAAGGGCAGAATCTTCTTCCCTGTAAAATCAAAGGCCGTCAGAAATGTGGTGACCGCCTGCGGCATGCTTCCACAGTAATTGGGATAGCCCAGAACGATCGTATCATAGGGTTCGATACTCTCCGGCAATTTTTTCAGCTCCGGGCGCCTCTTAATGGTCATATCCTTCATGGCCTGCGCCACACATTTTTTATAGTTGTCCGAATAGGGCTCTTTCATCTCGATTTTGAAAAGATCCGCCTCGATAGCCTTCTTAAGCTCCTTTGCGCAAATTTCGGTATTGCCCACTTCTACGCTTTTGATTTTACCTCCGAAATAATTTTCTCCGGCTCTGGAGAAATAAGCGATTAAAATATGGTTCATAGCTTTACTCCTTTTTATTCTTTATTTGTATTGATAATTCCTTCTATTACAAATACGGTATACAAAAAATGCGGTATTACCAAAATTCCGACTCCAGCTGTCAGACTTTCTTTTACACAGCTTATATATTGCACTGTTTCCAGTATAATCCTCAAGGACATAACATGTAAACAGATAAATTTTAATTTTTTTGATTTTCATTTATCCTCAAACGACCAAAATCGGCATCAAAAAAGGGCTTCTCATTTCTGAGAAACCCGCTAAGTTCGAGGGAGTGGGGGCTTCCTCCCGGAAGTCCCCGAGTGTTATGAATGAAATACTGATATGTGTTCTTGCTACAAGTATTAATATAGCAGGGAATTGTGACTAAGATATGTCCATCCTCTAAAAAATGTATAAAGTCGATTAAGAAATTCTTACGAAAGAATGATGAAAATAAAAAGACCGCCCCGGCCCTTCTCTACGGCGCGGATAGCGGTCTTTTGCGTGTTTTACAATACTTTCGATAAGAAATCCTGCAGTCTCGGATCCTGCGGATGCTCAAAGAAGTCCTTGGGGTTATTCTCCTCTTTGATGTAGCCGCCGTCCATAAAGACTACGCGGGTAGCCACCTCGCGGGCAAAGCCCATCTCATGGGTCACGACCACCATGGTCATGCCGTCGTCTGCCAGCTTCTTCATCAGCTCCAGAACCTCACCTACCATCTCCGGATCCAGGGCAGATGTGGGCTCGTCAAAAAGCATCACTTCCGGGTCCATGGCCAGGGAACGCACAATAGCGATTCTCTGCTTCTGACCGCCGGAAAGCTGGGATGGATAGGAATCTGCTTTTTCCTCCAGATTTACCAGCTTCAAAAGGCGCATGGCTTCCGCCTCTGCCTCCGCTTTGGTCTTCAGCTTCAGCTGTACCGGAGCCAACATGATATTTTCCTTTACGGTCAGGTTCGCGAACAGGTTGAAATGCTGGAATACCATACCCATCCGACGACGGATCTTATTGACGTCCACACCCGGAGCCGTGATCTCCTGTCCGTCAAAAGTAATGGTTCCGTCGGTGGGCTGCTCCAGAAGATTCAGGCAGCGTAAAAATGTGGATTTACCGGAACCGGAGGGTCCTACGATAACGACTTTCTCGCCCGGTGTAATATGCATATTGATATTTTTGATAACATGATTGTCGCCAAATGATTTGGCCAGATCCTTAACGTAAATCACTCTGTCTCATTCTCCTTTCCAGTTTACCCATCAGCCAGGACAGCCCCAGTACCATCACCAGATACATGGCCGCGATGGCAAAGAACGGCACGAAAGCCTGATAGGTCTTGGACTGAATAATCAGAGCGCCCTTGGTCAGGTCACGAAGTCCGATAACGGTTACGACGGATGTCTCTTTCAAAAGGGTAATCAGCTCATTGCCCAGAGCAGGCAGTACGTTTTTGAATGCCTGGGGAATAATGACGCAGCGCATGGTAGTCGCATAGGTCAGACCGACAGAACGGCCCGCCTCCATCTGTCCTTTGTCGATGGACATAATTCCGGAACGAATAATCTCTGCCACATAGGCTCCGGAGTTGATACCAAAAGCCAGAATTGCGCAGCGAATCATATTGCCGTCGGTAGCGCGGGCGCTGGCCCATACGACAAACCACATAATCAAAAGTTGTACCATCATGGGCGTTCCACGGATGACAGTCAGATAAATCTGGCAAATCAGATTGGCGATCCGCAGAAAAATATTTTTCTTGCGCTCGGGCTGCTGATCGTGGGCGGAACGGATAATCGCTATGATAACGCCAAGAATCACTCCCAGGATCAGGGCAAATACCGTTACAATCAATGTGGTCTGGATACCCTTGATAAAATACTGGTAGTTGTCATCCAGGATGAATGTCTGGTAAAGACCCTTTTTTAAGTCTTCGAACATATGCTTACTCTCCTCTATACGTATTTCTTATATTTTATAACGTAGAAATATAAAAAGCAATTTGATTTTCTGTTTTCATTGCTTCTTATATTTCTACGCTACGAATATTTCGCAAAAATACGGAGGTGTCCGGTTTCCTGAACACCTCCGTCGTGCTCTCAGACGTTCTCGCGTCTGCTTTTTACTGCTTACTCAGCTTTGATGTACTTGTCCAGAATGCTCTGGATGGTTCCATCGTCCTTCAGCTCCTGAAGTGCTTTGTTCAGTGCTGCGGTCAGTGCCGGGTTGTCCTTGGAAACTGCTGCTGCGTAATCCTCAACTACGTACTCAGTATCCAGAATCTTCAGTCCCTCATTGGCTGCTACGAACTCTTTTGCCGGCTGCTGGTCGATAACCACACAGTCCACCTTGTCCTGAAGCAGAGCCTGTACAGCAGTTGCGCCGTTAGTGTATGCGATGACATGATCCTCGCCATAATCATCAGAGCAGTACAGATGTCCGGTAGTTCCTTCCTGAACGCCGATGATCTTGTCATTTGCCAGATTATCTACGGTTGTGACATCAGAGCCATCTTTTACGATGATGACCTGTACACCTGTGGAATAAGAATCTGTGAAGTCTACATTCTGCTTTCTCTCCTCGGTAACAGTCATGCCTGCCAGGGAGATATCAATCTTGCCAGCCTGGATAGCGGTAATCAGGGAAGAGAAATCCATATCCAGAATCTCAAGCTTCAGTCCCAGCTTGTCTGCCAGTGCCTGCGCGATCTCTGCGTCGATACCTACGATCTTGTCCCCCTCTTTGTACTCGTACGGCGGGAATGCCGCGTTGGTTCCCATGGTCAGAACTCCATCCGCTACGGTGGTGAACTCTCCGTCTGCCGCTTCTGTGGTTTCTGTGGTCTCTGTGGTTGCAGCCGCTGTTGTATCTGCTGCTGTCTCATCTGCTTTCTTTCCTCCGCAGGCTGCCAGTGATACGCACATCATGCCTGCCAGTAATACTGCTACTAACTTTTTCATAATTTTTTCCTCCCAACCTTGAAATGATATTCCATTACGTTTCAGGTTAAAACCTGTTTCCTATTATAGCGCCATTTTAGAAAATTGCAATACCCAAATTGCATAATTTTTAATACTTTATGCATTTTATAGTAATTTTATGCATAATTATGCTTATATACACGTATATTCCATGTTTTTATTCATATAAGACCCCTTTATCGTTTCGCTTTTTTCTTTTTTCGCCCATTATTTCGACCCGTTTTCTATCTTTTTCGTCCAAATTCTTGCCGGAACTTAAAGTCTTTCTTAATTTTCGCTCCTGTCATTGACATAAAAATCCAGTATGCTATACTGAAAACCGAATCTTTCCTCATATATATGTGGAAATTAAAATTAAGGAGTATATACTATGAATGTAATCGAATGGTTGAAGGTTCTTCTTCTTGGCATCGTGGAAGGTATCACGGAATGGCTTCCCATCAGCAGTACCGGACATATGATTCTGGTCAATGAATTTATTCATCTAAATGTCAGCGACGCGTTTATGGAAATGTTTCTGGTCGTCATTCAGCTGGGCGCAATTCTGGCGGTCGTAGTTCTCTATTTCGGCAAGCTGTGGCCCTTTACCATGCCTTCCAAGGGCTGGATCAAGAAAGATACCTGGTCCCTGTGGTTTAAGGTGCTGGTTGCAGTGCTTCCGGCTGCCATCATTGGTCTTCCCTTTGATGATAAGATCGATAAATTATTCTATAATTATCAGACTGTTGCTTTCACGCTGATCCTCTATGGCGTCTTGTTTATTATCATTGAGAATTATAATAAAGGCCGAAAGCCCCGGGTGAAATCTTTTAAACAGCTTTCTTATCCGATGGCTGTTTTTATCGGTGTTTTTCAGGTACTGGCTTTGATTCCGGGTACTTCCCGATCCGGCGCGACGATCCTGGGCGCTACGCTTCTGGGTACTTCCCGGTATATCGCGGCTGAGTTCAGCTTCTTCCTGGCGATTCCGGTAATGTTTGGCGCAAGTCTTTTGAAGCTGGTAAAATTCGGTTTCCATTTTACCGGGACGGAAGCAGCGATTCTGATTGTGGGCATGGTGACGGCGTTTGTGGTTTCGGTGCTGGCGATTAAGTTCTTAATGGGATATATTAAGAAAAATGATTTTAAGGCGTTCGGATATTATCGGATTGTACTGGGAGCGCTGGTGATTGTGTATTTTCTGTTTTTTAATTAATTAACGGACGAAGAGAGAGAAGGGTTCCCCCCTCTCTCTCTTCTGTTTTGTGATGATGGACAAAATCCTGACACCGGGGGCTTCGCCCGGTGCCAGGATTTTTGACTTTGAAATATATCTAATTTATTTCGTCTCGAGAAGCTTTTCTACGCTTACCAGCTTTACACAGAGGACGAATAGATCTGCGGCTGCGGCCAGGTCTTCCGTGGTGGGGAAGGACGGGGCAATACGGATGTTACTGTCCTTCGGGTCGTTGTGGTACGGGTAGGTGGCGCCTGCACCGGTCATGACAACGCCTGCTTCCTTACACTTGGCCACGATAGCTTTTGCACAGCCTTCCATGGCCTCAAAGGAGATGAAGTAACCGCCGTTGGGGCGTACCCAGGTTCCGATCTCAAGGCCGCCAAGCTCTCTGTCCAGGGTATCCAGTACTGCTTCGAATTTCGGACGGAGAATGACTGCATGCTTACGCATGTGGGCTTTGATTCCGTCGATGTCCTTGAAGAAGCGTACGTGACGCAGCTGATTGAGCTTGTCATGACCGATGGTCTGGATGGTCATCTGCTTCTTGATATCTTTGATATTGTTCTCGGATGTGGCAATGCAGGAGATACCAGAGCCCGGAAAGCTGATCTTGGATGTGGAGCAGAATTCAAATACCATATCCGGGTTGCCTGCCTTGGCGCACTCGCTTAAGATCTCTGGGATCTCATCCTGCCTGTCATCATACAGGTGATGTACGCAGTACGCGTTATCCCAGAAGATACGAAAATCCTCTGCTGCAGGCTTCAGGTTTGCGAAGCGGCGTACGGTTTCATCCGAGTAGGTGATGCCCTGAGGATTGGAGTACTTCGGCACACACCAAATGCCTTTGACTGCCGGGTCGTTATTGACCAGTTCTTCTACCATATCCATATCCGGTCCGGTTACGGTCATCGGGATGTTGATCATCTCAATTCCGAAGGATTCGGTGATGGCGAAGTGACGATCATAACCCGGTACCGGACACAGAAATTTTACTTTGTCCAGCTTGCACCAGGGAGTATGTC
The DNA here is from genome assembly GCF_051972735.1 of Laedolimicola sp. Taxonomy (NCBI): domain Bacteria; kingdom Bacillati; phylum Bacillota; class Clostridia; order Lachnospirales; family Lachnospiraceae; genus Laedolimicola; species Laedolimicola sp. The sequence continues at coordinate 15,617 of NZ_JBOKYU010000021.1, forward strand.
CCAGGATACCATGCATCATGGCTCTCGCTACCGTGTCATACATGATGTTCAGGCTGGCATTGCCATAGACGATGACGTTGTCGGCGGATACGCCTGTCATGCCCGCCAGCAGTTCTTTTGCTTCTTTCAGTCCGTCCAGCACACCGTAGTTGCGGCAATCCAGTCCTGTAGCGTCTTTCAGGTCGCTCTGGCTATTCAGCACGTCCAGCATGGGCATGGACAGGTCGAGCTGATCTGCGCTTGGCTTTCCTCTGGACATATCCAGATGTAAACCTTTTGCCTGGGCTTCTTTATACTTTGTCTCCAACTCTGTTTTCAGCTGCACAAGTTCCTCTTTGGTTAATTCGCGGTACGGTTTCATCTTGATCCTCCTCGTTCACTTATTGCTGCCTGTAGATACTTTTCGCAGTATTCATCATACTACAGATATCTCTGTAGCAGATTATCCTTTTTCGTCTGTTTTGTCAATACTCTTTTCTTCGCCAAATACTTCTGTCACCAGGCGATTGTATTCCTGCCAGGTAGGATGATCCTTCAATTCTTCCAAAGCTTTCGCAATGGAACGGTACATCCAGGCATGCATTTCTTTATTCTTCTCGTTGAAACGCTCCCAGATTTTATCGCCGATGATGCACTGATCCCGATGTATCGCCCGCAGGTTCGAAAGCTTGTCCGCCAGGGCCAGCATCTTGGCGTCCCGGTCGGCTTCGGTCTCCAGGAAGGTGATGGTCTCCTGTTTTCTGGTCTTCCAGGTCAGTGCCGCCGGAAGGGTTCTCCGCTTGTCCTCACTCTCATTCAGTACCAGTTCGGTAATGCGTCTGCCGAACCGGGCATACAGGTCTTCCTCCGTAGCATCCGTGTCTTCAATGACGTCGTGGAGCACGGCAGCCGCAATAACTTCCTCGTCGTCTGTCATGGCTGATACGATGGCCGCTGCCTCGATGGGATGTACGATATACGGCACGTTAGTGCCCTTTCGCCTGGTTCCTGAATGAGCCTTCGTGGCAAATATAATCGCTTTGTCCAGTAAAGTCAGTGTCTTTTTCATTCCCTGCCTCTGTTCCCTCTCCGCTTTTTCTTATTCACTCTGCGCATATACGCGAAGAACGGAAGGAATCTCTTTTACAATAGACATCTCGTTCATCACCAGAAGGGCATCCTTGAAATGACGTTCTTCCACCTGATCGGTAATGATAACCAGTTCTGCGGTACCCTCGCCGACACTCTTCTGGATTACCTGGGCGATGCTCACATGATTGTTGCCGAACACCGATGCAATAGCAGCCAGTACACCCGGTCTGTCCTCCACTTCCATACGCATGAAGTAGCGGTTTTGCACTTCATCCACCGGCTTAATCCGCAGATTTTTATAGCAGGTACAGTTGATTCTTCCGGTGCTGCCTGCCACGATATCCCGGGCCACCTCGAAGATATCCCCGGCTACCGCGCTGCCGGTAGGAAGCTTTCCTGCTCCGCGTCCCTGGAACATGGCGTCGTCTACAGCATCGCCGTGTACAAAGACCGCATTAAAGGAATCATTAACGCCGGCCAGCGGATGATCTGCCGGAATCAGCATCGGGTATACCCCCGCCTCAATGCCGGTATCCGTATTACGCGCCACACCCAGAAGCTTAATAACCATGCCCATCTCCGTGGCATAGGCAATATCTGCCGCCGTAATCTTCGTGATACCCTGTGTATACACATCCGAGAAGGTCACACGGGAATTAAACGCGATAGACGCCATAATCGCCACCTTACGGGCTGCGTCATAGCCTTCAATATCCGCTGTGGGATCCGCCTCCGCGTAACCCAGCTCTGTCGCCAGCGCCAGCGCGTCCGCAAATTCCATATGATCCTTCGTCATCTTCGTCAGAATATAATTCGTAGTTCCGTTGACGATACCCATGACCTCAGTCAGGTGATTGGCCGCCAGACACTGCTTCAGCGGACGGATAATCGGAATGCCGCCTGCCACAGCCGCCTCAAACATCAGATCGCAGCCATGCTCTTCCGCCGCGTCCAACACTTCTTTTCCATGCTCCGCCAGCAGATCCTTATTGGCCGTCACCACATGCTTTCCAGCATGAAGTGCCTCCGTAATATAAGTCTTCGCCGGTTCGATACCGCCCATAACCTCGATGACAATCTCTATCTCCGGATCGTCCAGAATCTCCTTCCAGTTGTCGGTAAAAAGACTGCTGTCCATGCCCTCTCTTGGCTTCTTTGTATTGCGAACCAGAATCTTTTTCAGCTCCACCACTGCGCCAAGCTTCTTCGGCATCTCATCCTTCTGCCACTGCAAAATGTCATACACACCGCTTCCGACAGTTCCCGCGCCCAGAAGCGCGGCTTTGATTACCCGTACGTCACTCATTTTCTTTTCTCCTGCCTGTGAAAGTCCTGCTGCCCGCGTCTCTTTTATAATTTAATCTTGATTATTACCCGGATGCAGGATTTTTATTACTGATTTCTGTATACAGTGTACTATGATTTTTTTACAGTGTCAATTCAACAGGCGACACAGCGGGCTTATTTTAGGGCTGTATTTTTGTACTTTTTTTCATACTTTTTATCTGTTATTTTCTCCGGCTGTCTGAAATTCATTCATATGTGGCCGGAACCGACAGGGCAGCAGCGTCTGCTGACAGCAGGGATTTCTTCTCTCCTCAATGGCAATGGCCCGGCAAAAAGTCTTCCAGAGCATCTGAAACTTCTCCTCACGCTCTGAACGCCCCGCCAGGAATTCCCGATTCAGTTCCTGATCGTCCGTCAGCACCCACCAGCCTCCGGCCCGGTGAAGCGCCAGAAGCCCCCGCTTCAAATCATGAATAATCCAGTTTTCCTGCCGGAGCCGATCCGCAAAATGGGGCGCAATCAACGGCAACACCGCATAGGGCGGCTCCATCTGCGCATACAGTACGCCGCCCGATAATTCCTCAAAGCGCAGAAAACCCAACATCCGGTGTGCCTCATGCCAGGCCTTCTGTCGCAGCTTCATAACCAGGGATACAGAGCTGTCCTGCAAATAATATATCGCCTTCGTGCCGTCCGTCATGGAAAGTCCCCGCGCAATCAGCCGGTAGATGGCGTCCGCCTTGTCCGGATGGGGGCAGGCGCAGGCATAACAGATGGCCTCCCCGGCCTCCTCGCCCATCCGATGAAACACTGTCCGCAATACCTTCTCCGCTTTTTCCATATCCGTCTTTACATCCCGGTACTCGCAGAACAGCTCGTAGGTATCCACATCCACTGTCTTAAGCTTCACCCGGCTGTGCCCCAGACGACTGTCCCAGGCGTCATATACCCCGGTCAGAATCCCGTCCAGACTGTCCTCACATACAAAAATTGTCATACTGATCCTTCCCACCTCAAATCCTGCTGCATCCCATAAGCTTTGCACCTTACGCCTGCAATCGGAATGCATCCGGCTGCGGCACCTGAAAATCATCAAACAACGACAATTGCCGATACGTCACGTCTCCGCTGATACCATAGGGCAGCCGCTCCTTCACATCCAGAATATTACGGGTAATAAAATCCTCCTCAATCCGAATGGGATACATGGTCTTACCACGACAGGTAATAAAATAAAGCGCCCGCTTCAGCACCACACCCATCCGCTTCAGATCCGCGAAATCCACTGTCCCCAGCCGCCTGGCCTTCACAATCCGCAGCGCCGACTTTACCCCGATCCCCGGCACCCGAAGAAGCATCTCATAAGAAGCCCGGTTCACCTCCACTGGGAACGCTTCCAGATGCCGGAGCGCCCAGTCGCACTTGGGATCCAGAAGCACATTAAAATTGGGCCGCTCCTCCGAAAGAAGCTCCCCGGCCTCAAAACCGTAAAACCGCAGCAGCCAGTCCGCCTGATACAGCCGGTGTTCCCGAAGAAGCGGCGGTCCGCCCGGCAAATCCGGCAAAAGACTGTCATCATTTACCCGCACAAAAGCCGAATAAAATACCCGCTTCAAATCAAACTTCCGATACAAAGACTCCGCCACCGATATAATCTGAAAATCATTCTCCGGCGTGGCCCCGATGATCATCTGAGTCGACTGCCCCGCCGGGACAAACGCCGCCCTCCGTCTGCGCCGTTCAGCCAGAACCGCCGTACCGCTGCCCTTCATCTGCTGTAGTCCACAACCGCCGCCCGCGTCACCCACCGCGCCACCGCTCTCCCTGCCAAGCAGCCGTTCTCCAAACTCCAGCCGTCCATTCTGAATCTGCCGCATAGGAGTCAGAATCTTCTCCCGGGACTTGGCCGGGGCCAGTGTCCGAAGCCCCTCCGCCGTAGGGAGCTCCAGATTCACACTCATCCGATCTGCCAGAAACCCTGTCTGCTCAATCAAAAGCGGATCCGCCCCCGGAATCGCCTTCACATGAATATACCCGCCAAAATGATACTGCCGCCGAAGCTTCAGAAGCGTCTCATACAACAGCTCCATCGTATAATCCGGACTCCTTACAATCCCCGAACTCAAAAAAAGCCCCTCAATATAATTCCGCCGGTAAAACTCCATGGTCAGCTCACAGACCTCATCCGGCGTAAAAGATGCCCGCTGCACATCATTGGACCGCCGGTTCAGGCAATACTTACAGTCAAAAATACACTCATTGGTAAACAGAATCTTCAGAAGCGAAATACACCGCCCATCCGCCGCAAAGCTGTGACAAATCCCCGCCTCCATACAATTACCGATTCCCTGCCCGGAATTCCCTCTGGACACCCCGCTGGAGGTACAGGCCACATCATACTTTGCCGCATCCGCCAGAATCCGCAGCTTCTCCATCACAGGCAAATCCGCCCGTCCCTGAACAAACGTCATGGTAAAAACCTCACTTGCATCTTGTTTTTCGAATGTATGTTCGAAACATATGTTTGTTTCACTATATCACATATCTAACAGGGATGCAAGTGCAAGTTTTCCCCAGTAAAAAAAGAGACGCTCTCTTTGCGTCTCCAAAACCAGGGCCGGGGCGATGTTGTTATCCGTGTTCATCGTTTAGCGGACGCTATGTGCCACCCACGGACACGAGGTCCGCAGGTGTCCCACAGTGTCCGCTAAAACGCTGTACACCGGATAACTACATAGTCCCGGCCCGCCCGTTTTCATTGTAGCAGATCAACCGCAATTCCGCAGAAGGCCTTCACCCCATTGACAAGGGCTTCCTCCCGGAAATTAAACCGTTCGTTATGAAGCGTTCCTGTGCAGCAGCTCAGATTCATAAAATAGCAGGACTGCCCGCCATGGCTCTGCACCCGTTCCGACATATAAGAATAATCCTCACTGCCTCCGGCTCCGCCCTTCTTCAGCCGAACCACCGGCAGATGCAAATCCTCCTCACAAACCTTCGCCAGCCGATCCGCCAGCGCATCATCATTGATTCCATTCATGGCCGCGCCCATCAGCTTCATCTCGCAGGTACAGTCGTGCATTTCGGCTGCGCTGCGGATAATCCGCTCCGCGTACTCCTTCATATAGGTATTGGCCTCCGTGGTCATGCCCCGGACTTCCATCTCCATGTGCGCATGCTCACAGATAATATTCCGTCCGGTTCCCGCAACCACCTTTCCCACATTTACCCGGGTATCTCCCTTACCGCTCCGGGGAATGGCGTGCAGGTTCAATACCGCCGTAGCCATGGCCAGCATAGCGTTTTTTCCTTCTTCCGGAGAAGCCGCCGCATGGGAGCCTTTTCCATAAAATTCCACATCATACTTTACAGTAGCCAGACTCTCGCCGCCGCCGATTCCGATGGCTGCTTCCTTCTGCTCCGGTCCGCCTCCCATATGGGCACCCAGCACATAATCCACATCGTCCAGATGTCCGTGCTCCACAATAGACTTCGCGCCGCGCACGCCTTCCTCCGCTGGCTGGAAGATAAACTTCACCGTTCCGTGAAGCTGTTCCCGCAGCTCACAGAGGATCTTTGCAGTTCCCAGACCTACCGTCGTATGACCGTCATGGCCGCAGGCATGCATGACACCGGTATTGCAGGATGCAAAGCCCTCTTTCTCCGGATAATGGCTTTCCTCGCCGCATTCCAACACCGGAAGGGCATCGATATCAAATCGGAAGGCCACTGTCGGTCCTTTCCCGCAGTGAAGGATTCCGATGACACCGGTAAAGCCTCCTTTTGTCTCCGGCAGGTATTCCGGCTCCGTTCCCTCCCAGGCTGCAGCCTCCGCATAATGCTGATCCAGTTCCTCTTCGGAGGGCACTCCCATCCGCGCTTCGTCCAGACATACATCGCGTCCCACCAGCACCTCGTCACAGCCAACTCTTTTCAAATAAGATGCAATGATAGAGGATGTCCGCATTTCCATCCAGCCAAGCTCCGGATAGCGATGAAAATCCCTCCGGATCTTCACCAGCTCCTGTTTCATGGTCTCAGCCTTTCCTGTGATCTTCGTATAAATCTCTCTGCGCTCCATTCTGTTCCCTTTCTCTTTTATCTCCAGATTTTCGGGTATCCAAAAGGATTCGCCGGTCTTTCCCAAGTCCCGGCGAATCCTTTTCCACATTTCTTTTGATTTTCCTATTCAAAATCCACATCCAGATAAGGATTTCTCACCTTATCAAATTCACCCGCATCCGCAGCCTCGGCGAATTCCGGCTTCATGGGAATGCGTCCGATGATCTGCAGCTTCTCCTCGCCTGCGATTTCCTCCAGATGGCTCTTACCGAAGGGATACAGCTTCTTTCCGCAGTCCGGGCACTCCAGCCAGGAATAATTCTCCACCACACCCTTTACCGGAATCTTCATCTGATCTGCCATACTCAGCGCCTTCTTCACGATCAGCTGTACCAGATCCTGGGGAGAGGTCACGACTACAATCTCGCTGACCGGCAGGGACTGGAATACAGTCAGGGGTACATCGCCGGTTCCGGGCGGCATATCCACCAGCAGATAATCCAGATCGCCCCAGATGACGTCGGTCCAGAACTGCTTTACAATATTGGCAATGATGGGGCCTCTCCAGATAACCGGAGTGTCCTCAGTGGGCAGCAGCAGATTCATGGACATGAGCTTAATTCCATTTTTTGTCATTCGCGGCTCAATTCCCATATCACTCGCTTCCGCAGCGCCATGAACGCCGTACATTCTCGGAATGGACGGTCCTGTAATATCCGCGTCCAGGATACCCACCTGATAGCCCTTCGCCGCCAGTTCGTTGGCCAGAGAAGCGGTCACCATGGATTTTCCTACGCCGCCCTTGCCGCTGACTACGCCGATAACCCGGCGCACACAGCTATATTCGTTGCACTCTGCCTGCAGGCTCTGGGGCTGCTGCTCCTTTGCCTTGCTGGGACATCCCTCGCAGCTTGATTTATCGCAGCTTGTATTGCTGCATGATTTTTCAGACATAAAGATACCTTCTTTCCCTTTTACTCATAAGCTTTATTCTAGCACAGAATTTCCGGAAATACCAGCTTCCCGCGCCACTTTCCATTTTCATAGTAACAGATGCTTTTAAAACTTCTTCCGCCAGGTCACCGGCGCCAGCAGCATCATAATCGGCAGAATCTCCAGGCGTCCTATGAGCATATCCAAACTTAAGATAATCTTCGAAAAGCAGGAAAACGCGGAGAAATTCTCCACCGGTCCCACCTTCGCCAGACCCGGTCCCACGTTATTCAGGGTAGTCAATACGGCCGTAAAGTTCGTGGTAAAATCAAAGTTATCCACCGAAATCAGCAGTACAGACACACCTAAGATCACAAAATAGCAGATAGTATACACATAGACCCCATGGGTCTCCTCATCCGTCAGGCGCTTGCCATCCAGTTTTACCACATTGACTGACTTGGGATGCAGAATCTGCCGCATCTCCTTGGTGATGGTCCGGCCCAGAATCATAATACGTGATACCTTCATACCGCCGCCCGTGCTTCCGGCGCAGGCTCCCACTACCATCAGCATCAGCAAAATGGTTTTGGAAAATTCCGGCCACAGATCAAAATTGGCCGTCACAAAGCCGGTGGTCGTGATAACCGATACCACCTGGAAGGCTGCATAGCGGAAGGCGTGCAGCACACCGCCGTACAGATTCATAATATTAATCGTGATCAGCACGATGGCCGCCGCCACGATTCCCAGATAATTCCGCAGCTCCTCATTTTTAAAGAAGCCCTTGACGTTCTTCATGAGCAGCAGAAAATACAGGTTAAAATTAATACCGAACAGCAGCATGAAAACGGTAATGACACCGTCGATATAAGCACTGTTAAAAGCCGCCACGCTGGCGTTCCGGTCGGAGAAGCCTCCGGTTCCGGCTGTACTGAAGGTGTGAATCACTGCCTGGTACAGATTCATGTCGCCTGCCAGCAGGAAAATGACCTCTGCCACAGACAGCCCCAGATACATGGTGTACAGAATCCGCGCCGTGGTACGCGCCTTGGGCACCAGCTTATCGCAGGTGGGTCCCGGTATCTCCGCACGCATCAGGAACATGGAATTCTTATTGCTTAAGGGGAGCACCGCCATGACGAATACCAGCACGCCCATGCCGCCCACCCAGTGGGTCAGGCAGCGCCAGAAATTCATGCACTTGGGCAGCCCCTCAATATCTCTTAAAATCGTGGAGCCCGTGGTCGTAAAGCCCGACACCACCTCAAAGAACGCATCTTCAAACCGGGGGATGCAGCCCGAAAGCAGGAAAGGCAGCGCGCCGAATACCGACCACAGAACCCAGGCCAGTGCCACGATAAGGAACCCCTCCTTGGCGTAAATGGCCGTATTCTCCGGCTTTCGGGAGCCCAGAAACGATACCAGGAGCAGGAGCATCGCAGTCAGCAGGAAGCTGATACCTTCCATTTCCCCATATAAAAATGACACAAAGGCCGGGAAAAGCAGCAGAAAACCTTCTATCAGAAGCATTTTCCCCACGATGTATCTTATCATTCCGTAATTCATAGCTTTCCCCCACTAGCGCATGATATCCTGCAAATCCTCGAGACCCTGCTCCATGGAAATGACAATGACATTATCGCCCACCTCCAGCGTATCATTTCCGCCAGGTATGATGGTACGGCGGTTCCGCACAATGCAGGCTACCAGATGGTTACTCTTCAGCTTCAGATTCTTCAGCGGAATGCCGGTGTACCTGGTTTTCTCCCGGATCCGGAACTCCAGCGCCTCGATCTTGCCGCCAATCAGCTTATACACTGTCTCCACATTGGCGCTTCCCATGGAATTCCGCATGGCGCGCACATAGCTGGTAATCACGTTGGCCGTAACGTTCTTCGCGGAAACCACGCTCTCCATGCCCAGCTGATCCACCATGCTCTGCAGACCATCGTCGTTGACCTTGGTGACAACCTTCGGCACATGACGGCTCTTCGCGTACATGGACATGATGATATTTTCCTCATCCATACCGGTCAGGGTTACAAAGGCGTCCGCCTTGGAAATTCCTTCCTCCTCCAGAAGCTCGTGATCGGTGGCATTGCCATGGATAATCGTCGCTTTGGGAAGCAGATCGCAGAGCTCCATGCAGCGCTTCTCGTCCACCTCTATAATCTTGACCTGCATACCAAGCTCCAGAAGCTGGCTGCCCAGATAATAGGCCACCCGACCGCCGCCGCAGATCATGACATTTTTAGCCTTGCTGATGATACCCTTGGTAAGCTTCAGGAACTTCTCAATCTCCGGATGGGAAGCTGTGATGTTGATCTTGTCGCCGGGCTGAGGCACAAAATTACCATCGGGAATATAGACCGCTCCGTCCCGCTGCACCGCACAGACCAGCATTTTGATCTGATGCTTTTTATATAACTCGCTTAAAGAAAGACCATCGATGGAGCTGTGAGACGGATAGGTCACCTCCACCAGCTCGACCCGGCCCTTTACGAAGGTCTCGAGCTTCGCCGCAGACGGGAAGATCAGAACCCGGGATATCTCCCCCGCCAGGGCCCGTTCCGGATTTACCGCCATACTCAGCTTCAGATCCTCCTTCAGCAAATCGATCTGATTATGATAAATCGGATTCCGCACACGGGCGATGGTCTGCTTGGCTCCCAGCTTTCTGGCCAGCAGGCAGCAGAACAGATTCATCTCGTCTGTGGACGCGCAGGCAATCACCAGATCCGCCCCCGGCACGTCCGCCTGACGCTGAATATCCGCGCTGGCTCCATCGCCCACCACACAGGATACGTCCATCTCATTGACCGCGTCCCTGAGCTTTCGTTCACTTTTGTCAATCAGTGTCACATTGTATTTTTCACCGGACAGCTGCATGGCAAGCTTATGTCCCACTTTTCCGTCCCCGATGATTACAATATCCATGTCTTTCTCTCCCTCTTATCGAAACCGGTCTGTCTCGAAGTGCTCCATGGTCTTCAGACAGTTCAGAATCTCCCGATATTTATCCCGGACAGTACCCTGTCCCAGCGTAATATCCAGAGACACTGCGATGCTCTCCAGAAGCTGTTCGTCCGCATAGGCCTCCCAGGCCTGAAACAGCTCCAGCTTGTCCCGGTAGCTCTCTGCCTCCAGGAAACGAAGCAGCAGCGGATTCATCTGCTGTGGTTCTTCGATTTTTTCAAAGCGCCAGGTCTGCTCTGCGTCCGGATACTTCTCCCTGTCCACTTCGCTTGCAAACTCTTCGTAGGGGCGCACCCAGAATTCTTCCTCTCCGTACAGTGCCTGATACACGACTACCTTCTCTTCCGTATCCGCGTCCCGCGCAATGGCTGTCACCTGATACTGGCCGCCTTTAAAATGGCGATAGTACTCGCCTGCTTTGATCTCTCTCACGGCAATTCCTCTTTCCCTTTTTCTGAATATAGATGCCCGTTCTATGAGCATATTCCAACTTTCACAAAGTGTCAAGTCTTTCAGCATAAAATAGAATCATTCCGCCGCAGTGCGATAATATTTTTTGGGAATAGGGAATTCTATCGGAATTTCCTATTTCACAAAAAACCCGGGGACCTTACAGTTCCCCGGGCAGTACAGATACATCATTTTTAATTGTAGACAGCACATATAAGGTCTTGGTCCAGGCTACACCGGGCATTTCCTTGATATCCTGGTGTATGATTTCCAGGCTCTTGGAAGAGTCTGTCACGATCTTCAGCAGATAATCCACATCTCCCGCGATATAATAGCACTCCGCCACATTGTTATGGGCGTAGGCCGCTTCCGCAAATTCTTTTCCGTATTTGGGGTGTTCCAGACGCACAGAGATAAATACGGTCAGGTCATTGCCCAGCTGCTTCTCGTCCAGCACCACCGTGTACTGCTGAATGACGCCCTTCGCTTCCATTTTCCGAATCCGCTCTATTACCGCCGATACAGACAGGTTGATGGTCTGACTGATGGTTGACGCCGTCTGTCTGGAATTATCCTTCAGACATTTCAAAATGCTTAAATCAATGTTGTCCATACTTCTTCCTCCTCGCCCGGTCCGCTGCCACAAAAATAAGAAAAGACGGCTTGCTCCTCGCAAACCGCCTTGTTTACCGTTGGACTTATCTTACCAGAAAAAATATTTCCTGTAAAGTCCTAATTTACACAAAATTTTGTTTTTTGAAACGTTTTTCTTTAGAAATATACCATCTCTTCCTCAGGGGGCTCCGCAGACTTCAGCGCCTTGGTATAAAGCACCGGTCCTTCCTCGCCGGAATACTCGTCCCGCTTCTCCACATAGACCTTCGCGGTCACAGTCAGCCACTGGCCATTTTTCAGCTTATCCACATTGTGGCTGCGACACAGGAAGCCTAAGAATACGGTGTCGTCGGCACAGCAGGTCATGGCTTTTCTGCCCGGTACGAAATAGCCCGGAGTCATCCGGCGCGGCTTCATGACGCGGCCCTTGAACCGGATGGTCTTGCCATCGTAGCGCTCGGGGTGATCCATGGCATCCACATACCAGATACCGTAATCAATGTCGCTGATGTCGATGATATCCGCGTTCAGGTCGAAAGGAAGCTCATCCTCGAACTCGAAGGGCTCGCCGCCCTCCTGCTCGAATTCCACCTGGGCCCGGGGATTCACGGCACGAATGTTGCGCTTATAGGACGCCGCCTTTGTACCCTCCACACAACGGTCAAAGATAACCAGATCGGAATCCTGTACCATATCCATAAACAGAGACTTCATGTTCTGCATATACAGGTCAAAGGTGCCTGCGTCCACCAGGGTAATGCCCTGGGCCGGGAACCAGCCCTTCGGGAAACGCATTTCCCGGAACAGCTGCATGCCCCACATGCCATTCCACTCAATCATAACCTGACTGGGCTTGTACTTCTTCTGGCATTCCTCCAGGAACTCGGCAGTAAACTCCGCCTTGCCCTCGATGGTCACCAGTGTGGTGTCATAGGACTCCAGCACATGCAGGTCATACTCCTCCTCACCCTCTTCGCAGGCGATAAGCAGGGTCTTGCCACCGTCGGAGAAATAGGGGTCGGACAGGGTCTCCTGTATAAATGTGGTCTTTCCGCTCTCCAGAAAGCCATTTACCATATAAATTGGGATTTTATTTGCCATACTATCTTCCTCATTATACTCCGAAGAGTTCCTTCAGACCATCCTCATCAAGCAGAGAACCGATGACGCAGAGACGTCCGGTGTAATCTGGATTACCCTCGCGGATCTCATACTCCTCCGGTACGAAGTCAAACTCCATCCAGCTTCCATCCGTATTCTGAATGATACCCTTGGCACGTAAAATCAGACCGTACAGACCGGATTTGCTAAGTGTCTCCAGAATCTTCTCCAGTTCTTCGCGGCTGAAGCGCTTCGGGGTCTCTACGCCCCAGCTGGTAAATACTTCGTCTGCATGGTGATGGCCGTCGTGATCGTGATGATGGTGATCATGATCGTGGCAGCCGCAGGTGCAGCCCTCGCCGTGATCATGGTCGTGATCATGATGATGCTCGTGATCGTGGTCATGATGATGTTCATGCTCGTGATCATGGTCGTGATGGTGCTCATGGTCGTCATCATCCTGATCCAGGTCGCCCATATCCAGCTCCGCATGCTTCATGGCGTCCAGAATCTGCTTGCCGTTCAGCTGCTCCCAGGGAGTGGTGATCATAGTAGCCTTGTCATTATGCTCACGCAGCATCTTTACCGCCTCTGCAAGCTTCTCCTCGGTCATGCTCTGGGTACGGCTCAGTACGATGGTACCCGCATGCTCTACCTGGTTGTTGAAAAACTCGCCGAAGTTCTTCATGTACATCTTACACTTCTTGCCGTCTACAACAACGATAGAACTGTCGATGTGTACATCCATGTGGCCCGCCACATTCTGGACTGCCTTCATAACGTCAGACAGCTTGCCAACACCTGACGGCTCGATCAGGATGCGATCCGGTGCATAGGTATCAATAACCTCCTTCAGCGCAGTTCCAAAGTCTCCTACCAGAGAACAGCAAATGCAGCCGGAATTCATCTCATTTACCTGTACGCCGGCCTCCTTCAGAAAGCCTCCGTCGATGCCGATCTCACCGAACTCATTCTCAATCAGTACGATCTTCTCGCCCTTGAATACTTCTTCCAGAAGCTTTTTAATCAGTGTTGTTTTTCCGGCTCCCAGGAAACCGGAAATAATAGTAATCTCTGTCATTTTCTTTACCTCCAGATCTTACGGCACCAGCAAACATGCTTTCCTGATGCTAATTATTCTCAACAACAAAGAGCGCTATGCGCAGCCTATGGCTGCATCATGCGCTCTGTTTCTTCGGTCTTATGCCAGCTTGCTCTTAGCAACTTCTGCCAGAGTAGCGAATCCAGCCGGATCATTTACTGCCATGTCAGCCAGTACCTTACGGTTCAGCTCAACCTCAGCCTGCTTCAGTCCATACATGAACTTGCTGTAGGAAAGTCCGTTCAGACGTGCTGCAGCGTTGATACGTGCGATCCAAAGCTGACGGAACTGACGCTTTCTCTCTTTTCTTCCTGCGTAGGAGCTGGTCAGTGCTCTCATCACGGACTGCTTTGCTACACGATACTGCTTGCTTCTTGCTCCTCTATAACCCTTAGCGAGCTTTAATACTCTGTTATGTCTTTTCTTAGCGCCTAAACCGCCTTTAATTCTTGCCATTTCTTCTTTCCTCCTTGAAACTTCTCACTTCCGCTTAATCTGTGACTTACAGATACGGCAGAATCTTCTTCATGCTCTTTACGTTGGTTGCGTCCGTAATGGTAGCTTTTCTGAGATTTCTCTTTCTCTTCTGAGATTTCTTGGTTAAGATATGGCTCTTATAAGCTTTCATTCTCTTGAGTTTGCCTGTACCTGTTACTTTGAAACGCTTTGCAGCTGCTCTGCTTGTCTTAATTTTTGGCATTTTATATACTCCTCCTATCCTAGTATCCTTTTCCAAATTTCTATCAAATCATTGCCGCCTGCGCGGTTGATTTCAAAATTTTACTGACGCTTCTCTGCCAGAAACATCATCATCTGACGGCCTTCCATCTTCGGAGCCTTCTCCACTACAGCAACGTCGGACATCTTCTCTGCAAATACGTCGAGAATCTGCTTTGTCTTCTGCACATGGGCCATCTCTCTTCCGCGGAAACGTAAGGTTACCTTTACCTTGTCACCCTTCTGGATGAACTTCTTTGCAGCTCCCACCTTCGTATTCAGGTCGTTCTCCTCGATATTCGGTGACAGACGAACTTCCTTGATCTCAATGGTTCTCTGCTTCTTCTTGGCTTCCTTTTCTTTTCTCGCCTGCTCGTACTTGTACTTGCCGTAATCAATGATCTTGCATACAGGCGGCTTCGCCGTCGGTGCAATCTTCACCAGGTCCAGTTCTGCTTCCCGGGCAATCTTCATCGCATCTCTTGCAGACATGATGCCAAGCTGCTCTCCGTCAGCGCCAATCAGGCGAATCTCCTTATCCCGGATCTGTTCGTTAATCATTAAATCGCTAATTGTAGTGCCCTCCTTCTAAGAAAGAAAAAAACTAAAAAAGTGGATAGTCAGACCATCCACTTAAATATCTCTTTACACGACCTGTATTCCTGTCGATATCTTCGATAATTATAAACCCGAGTCGCCGTCTGCGCTAAGGTGAGAGTGGATACTCTGCTTTCTGTCACCATGATATATTAACACATGGAAATTCCTGTGTCAACTATTATTTTCCCTGATTCTGATCTTTTTTCGCCGTCTCCGGATGCCAATCAGAACCGTTGCTATCATACCGCCAAACAGAAGTATTGTCAAGCCTGAATCACCGGTGCGTCCAGCCATTTGCGGTTTTTTGCTCTGCTCTGCCTGAATGCGGCTGTCGGGCGTCAACAGAAAACGGATCGGCGTTATCTCTGCCTGATTTCCTGCCAGATCCACCGCCTGCACTGTCAGCTCCTGCCAGTCGTCGGCGCTATTGAGCGTAAGTTCCATTCTGCCGTCGTTCTCCCGCAATTCTTCGGCTGTGTATACACGAACACTCCCGGCCTGTCCGACCTGAAGCTCCCGCATTCCCAGATTGTCCTGTACATCCAGCAGCACTGTCCGATGCCTCTCCTGATAACGGCCCTTCTCCTCTACACCGGAAACCAGAATCACCGGCGGCGTCTTGTCCACGGCAAATTCCAGCCGTTTGCCCTTACTGCGGTTGTCGGAGACATTGGAAGCCTGATCCTCGGAATACAGGGTTACTGCATAGACACCCTCCCCGGTGAAATTTTCTTTCGCAATCCGGTAGGTATACTGCTGCCAGCCTGTCTCCATGCTTCTGCTCACCTGATAATCCGTTCCTTCCTTCAGGCTTTTAAGCTCCCCGTCGTGACTGCTGGTAATCTCCCGGAGTGTCAGAGCGTCCACATTGGTCTCCAGAATCACAAGCTCCGGTTCTTCCCGGGTGTAATAGCTCCCCTGTTCGCCCGCCAGCCTTTCTGTGGCCTCGCCCAGAGTATAGACAGAGCCGCAGCGGTTTACAGAAAAGGTGACTGTCTCTTCCTTACGATTGCCTGCCAGATCAGCTGCAACCGCCTTCAGTATATACATATCATCCCATTTCTGCTCCATGGGAATATCATCCAGCTTGTATTCCATGCCATTTTCACTGCGGCTCAGCTTTCCGACCAGCTTCATATCACCGTTATGATAACCGGTCAGGGTAATACTCTCTCCCTCCGGATCATAATATCTGTCCATGCTTCGGATGCCCGGACGCACAGCGCCGTTATTGGCGGAATGGTCCAGAATATCAAAAATGGTAAGCTCCGGCGGCGTCTGATCCAGCACAAAGCGTTCCGATTCCCATAAGGGCAGCTCATTATCCGCCAGATCCCTTCCGGTCACACAGAAAGCGTAGGCCCCGTCCTTTTGAAAATGGAGTCTTGCCGTATGCAGTTCCCCGTTGTGACTCCAGGCGGACAGCTCCGGTTCTTCCCCTTCTTCCTCCACCTGCGTTCGGATCTGAATGGCTTTCTCGTCGAAATTCTTTTCCCGGATCGTCAGCCGCGCGGTGCGGGCTTCTTTATAATAGAAGCCGTTCTGTACGTCGGTATTGTCCCAGGCAACGGTAAGCTCCGGCGGCGTGCGATCGATGACAAAGGCGTCCGTCCGATCGTAATCCGCCCGGTTGCCGGCCAGATCCTGAAAGCTCACATGAAAGGTATACGCTCCGTCCGCCTCAAATACAAGCTGACAGGTATGCGTCATTTCGTCACCGCTGCCGCTGTGTGTCCAGGGCCCCGGCGCCGGCACCGGGCCATCCCCATTGGTAATCCGGAATTCTACGTCCCGCGGGTCGAAATTACGTTCTTTGATGGTAATCGTAGCTGTCCGGGGTTCCCGGTAACAGGTTTCCCTGATCGGAGTATTCAAATCATAGGTTACGGTAATCTCCGGCTTTGTCACATCGATATTGCAGCTTATCTCCGCCCTGCTTTCGTATCCTGCGTTGTCTGTGAGCTCTGCCTGTACCTTTACGTCATTGTGATTATAGTCCGCAGCCCGCAGCTTCATGGTTTCTGTCGCTTCATAAGTAAGCTCCGACAGATATTTCTTTTCGCTGCGGATTTGTCCGTCCGCCCGGATAATCCAATCCCGCAGGCCTGTGAAACGATCCGCCAGGAATGCGTCCAGTTCCACGTCCGTATTATAATAGGCCTGTCCATCCACAATGCGGCCGGGCTTTGTGCATATGGCCAGCCGGGCTTCTGCGGATTTTTCGTGTGTTTCCGCGCTCTCGACGCCGCAGCTCAGGGTCTTTTCAGATTTACGACCTGTCCAGTCCCAGACCTCTGCCTGCACGGTTCCCCTGAAATCTGCTGTTTCCTGCGAAACCGGAAGAGTCAGTTCAAAGCTTTCCGTCGCCGCAGGTTCAAAGCTCTGCTCCCGCACTGTGACCGCTCCCTCCACGTCCGTCAGAGTATAGCGGATTTTCTGAATACCCGCCATGCCGTCACGGGCTTTCGCACATAAGCTTACGGACTGTGCAGAAAAAAGCCAGCCATAAGGCTCGTAAGGCAGGTAAGACGCAGACTCTCCGGTCAGCTTCAGTTCATCCGGGGCTGTCTTATCTATCGTCACCTTCACCCGGTAATCTCCGATTGCTCCCCGGCATTCTTCCCCTTCCGCCCAGACCGCCTGATTACCGGCCAGATCCGTAATGTTCATGGGAATTCCATAATTTGCCTCCGTCGTCAGGGGAAGCTCCAGTGTCCGGCTGCCGGAAATCAACTCCCGCTCCTTCCACTGCTCCGCCGTATTCCAGGCCGCTGTCCCGGCTATGGCCATGCCGCTGCTGTCCTCCGCCTGCATTCTGAGTATCTCCGCCCGCACTTCACGAAGGCGCAGATTTTCATCCGCCACCGTAATCTGAAGGAGCGTATCTTCCGCATAGTAACTGCGTCCCTTATGTATCGCCACCGGCTTTCCCGCCACCGAGACTGCCACCTTCGGCGCTGTCCGATCTATCAGCAGGCGATGCCCTTCATATTCGTCCTCCTGCATTCCGGCCTGAACCAGCGCATTTCCCGCCCGCATCGGATTGCCCGCCGCATCCCGGCAGGCCGCATGGAAGCGGTATACCTGCTCCGCCAAGACTCTGCAGGTCCCCGTATAACGATGCAGGCCGGCCTGCTCCCACTGTAGGTCCGCCGTTTTTCCATCCAGCCGGATATCCAGATCCGCCAGTCCGGTCAGCCGTCCCCCCGTCAGAATCGGAACCGCGTAGGTCTCTTCTATCACGAAGCTTACTTCCACATCCCGGTTATAATAAGCGGTGCAGTCCTTCGTCGGCGCGTCACCTGCTGCCAGATCCGTTCCATCCGCTGCCAGCGTCCGCACCGGTTCCGTATATGTCACCTGAAGCTTCGGCCCCTGATGATCCAGGATGAAAGGTTCGCTTTCGACGCTTCCTGTCTCCTCCAGACCGACACCATTTTCACCGATATAGCTAAGGACCGCCTGATAGACACCCTCCACGCCCGGCTCTCCGTCAAATTCCAGGCTGCCCCGGTGAAGATAAGAGGCCGCTGTTTCTTCCCAGACAATCTCTGAATCCCCCAGGCATCCCTCCCGGACAATCCGCTCTCCCTGTGCGTCAAGCACCGTCACCTTTACAGCCTCCGCGTTCCAGTTTTCCCTTTCATCCTCAATACAGAAGCTTATCCGCACGTCTGCGCCTTCCAGATTTCTGTAAAGCGTCGTCTCTCCTGCTTCCGTCCGGAATTGCCTGACCGGCGTGCCTTCTATGGTCAGCTCCCGCAGCTTCGGGCCCTGCAGGTCCTCCACCGCGTCAGTCTCCTCCGCCCAGGCCGCAGCTCCAAGCCCCAGCCACAGACCAAGCCCCAGTACCGGCAGGAACGTTCCCCTTATCCTCTTTTTCAATGTTCTCCTCCTATCCGCTCCCGGCAGTGAATCACCAGCTGCTCCCGCTCTACGCGAAATTCCGCCTCCGAAACTTCTTTATTTACAAGCAGTTCTGTCTTTTCCATACCCATTTTCTCCCGTCTCCTGCCAAATCGCCGCTGTCCCCGAAAGCCCGCAAGGCAGGCTATGGCCGGGCCGATCTCCCAGCGCACAAACAGGGCCGCCGTTCCAATAAACGACATGCCTGCGGCGATTCCCAAAAACAACCCAAGCCTGTGAAATACTTGCAGGCGCGTCATGACCTCTCCCATATTCAACCTCCTGATTTTCTGCCTCCGTAAACCGATTCCAGCAGCCGCTCTGCCTTCCGGATCATGTCCGTCAGTTCCTGCTTTTCCGCCGCTATCGCCTTTTGCTCCACATCCGAAAGCTCTCCAAAATCCGTTCCCAGCCTTTTTCCGATCTCCAGAAGGGCTGACTCAAGCTCCTCACGTTCCACACCTGCCTTCTGAAATTCCGCTCCCCGGGTGATGATCTGTCCTACCAGCTCCTGGTACATCACCAGCGCCGTTCGTGCATTATCCTCCGCCACCAGATTGCCCCGGGTCAGGGCCGACAGATCCGCCCAGTACTGTCCATAGGAAATCAGATCGTCCCCCGCCTCGTCGGCCTGACCAATCCGGGTATAATAATCGGCGATCGCATAGAGCCTCTCCGCCCGTCCCTCCTGCCAGGCGTTCAGTTTTCCTGAATCAGCCGCCGCTTTCAGCCAGATCCGCGCATTCTTTTTTCCTGCGTTCTCCTCATACTTATAAAAATAGGCAATCCCTGCCTGATAGGCAAATTCCGCATAGCCCCTTTTATTTTCCCGGAACAGCTGCTCCCAGGTTTTTCCATCTCCTTCATAGCGAATCAGCAGTCCCCGCAGCCGCTCGCTCTCTGCTGCTGTCAGGAGCTGATCATCCAGAAAGCCATCCTCCAGCAGCGTCATCCACCCATCCGCGCGCTTCGGGTCCAGGGAAATGGCTTTTTCACAGGCTGCCAGCTCCTCCTCTTTTTTTGTGGCGTTCCCTGCTGCCAGAAGCCAGGCACCGTAGCTGTCCCGCCGCAATTGCCGTTCCGCTGCCCCGGACGCCGCCGCGCTGACGCCCAGCAGGAATGTCAGTCCCAGAACCACCGCAAACCGCCGCAGCTTTTTCTTTTGTTCCATCCGATACGCCGCGTCCTGCTCCCAGTAATGACGCAGCGCGTAAGATAATTCTTCCGCACTCTGATAACGCCCCGCCTTTTCCTTCTGTACGCACCGCTCTACAATGGCCTCCAGACCCGCCGGGATCTCCGCCCTCAGGGCGCGCAGCGGCTGCAGTCTGTAGGGACCTTCCCCGGTCAGCAGCTGAAACAGCATGACACCCAGACAGTAGATATCCGTCCGGGCGTCGCTCTGCCCCTCCTCATACTGCTCCGGCGCCGCGTAGCCGCAGGTTCCGAGCGCCACCGTGTCCGTCGAAAGCTCCGGTCGGAATTCCCGGGCCGCCCCCAGATCAATCAGCACAATGGTTCCGTCCGGCTTAAGCATTACGTTGGAAGGCTTCATATCCCGGTATATGACAGGCGGCGACTGTCTGTGAAGATAAGTCAGTACCTGACAGAGCTGTCCGGCCCAGTCCAGTACCCGTTCCACCGGCTGGGCCCCCTGCTCCCGAAGCATTGCTTCCAACGTCTGTCCTTCCACATAATCCATGACAATCAACAAGCGCTCTCCCTGTTCAATCACATCCACGATGCTGGGCAGATGGGGATTTTTCAGACGCTTCATTAGCGCGATTTCCTTTCGTTCCGTCTCCAGCTCCTGAAACTCTTTCCGGACCAGCTCCTTGACCGCCCAGGGCTTATTGGCTTTTTCATTGACCGCCAGATAGACCACGCTCATGCCGCCCCGGCCAAGGACGCTCTGAATCTTATATTTGCCGCCTATGACCGTTCCGATTTCCAACATAGCCTTCCTCTTTTCCCGGCTTTCCCGCCTTCCTGCGGACGCACCAGCAGGGCGGAAATATTATCCTTCTCCCCGTGTCTCCGGTTCCGGGCCGTCACCCTTTTTGCGGCCCTCTGCATCTGCCTTTCCCCGGTGAGAAGCTCCGGAGAGAAATCCGCTGCCAGACGTTCCGGCGCATTGCCGTGCCAGAAGCCGTCCGTGCACAGAAGGTACATGGCGTCCTGCCTGATCGTACCCCTCTGGTATTCCGCCACCGTCTCCGGGCACGCTCCGATGCAGCGGGTCAGGACGCTCCGTCTCCGATCCTTTTCCCCTTCCTCCCGGGTCATAAATCCCCGTTCCACAGCCTCCGCTGCCAGAGAGTGATCCCGGGTCAGCTGCCGCGCCGTATCTGCCGCAATTTCATACAACCGGCTGTCGCCCACGTGGACGCAGTACCAGTTTTCTTCGGTAAAAAGGGCTGCCGTCAGCGTGGTGCCCAGCACAATTCCCTGCTTCTCTCCATATGTCCGAAGCCTTTCATTTTCCGTATGTACCAGATTTTTCCAGTCTCCCAAAAGCTCCCGTTCCGGAAATCCGGCCATAAGTACCTCCGGAAAGCGGCTGTGAAACCAGTCCGCCAGACTTCGAAGCACCTCGCTGCTGGCCAGCTCGCCCTTTTCCAGGCCGCCCAGCCCATCGCAGACCGCCGCCAGCACATACCGCTTCCGCCCGCAGACCGCCTGCTGCAGCAAAAGGGCATCCTGGTTGACTGCGCGGGTCTTCCCCTTGTCTGTACAGGCCGCCAGACAAAATCGCACGCTCTGATCCACTCCATTTCCCATCATTTTGTATTGTTTTCTTCTGTACTTATTTTTCTTCGGTAAAATCGGCGATCTGCCGTGACACTCCGGTGAATTCCGGAGGAATCGTTGGATTTATGATATAACAGAATCCGGCAGAATTCAAGTAGAAAACTCAAATTCTGCCGGATGAAATTTCGACATTTTTCGACAAATTGTCGAAGGCTGACACTTGATTCCCGTCCGGGGGCCTGCTTTCCTTAATCCCGCCGCAGCGCCTCGATGGGACTCATTTTCGCCGCCTTCTTCGCCGGATAAAGGCCGAAGAAGATACCCACACCGGAGGAAAATACCGTAGCAAGCACGATGGTTACCGGGCTCACCGCAGGCCGGAAGCCCAGCATGGGAAGGGCGCAGAGCCCATAGGCTCCCAGAAGCCCCAGCAGGATCCCGATCACGCCGCCCATGCAGGTGATAATCGCCGACTCTGCCAGGAACTGTAGAATAATAGATCCGGTCCTTGCTCCCAGAGCTTTCCGGATACCGATTTCCCGGGTCCGCTCCGTAACCGATACCAGCATGATATTCATAACGCCGATCCCGCCTACCAGCAGGGCGATGGCCGCCACCAGGGCAATGAAGGCGGTAATCATATCCAGCATTCCGGTAATCTGGGCTATCTGGCTGTCCGCGTCCTGGAGCATGAAGGCATTTTCTCCCTGCACCTGATGGCGGCTTTCCAGAAGACTTAAGGCCTCCTGACCCACCTGGGAGGAATACTGGCTTCCCTCGGAAATCACATTCAGACCATAGAACGAGTCCAGCTCATAGCCAAAGGCGTAATTGGCTGTGTAGGGCATATAAAAATTCACATACATTTCCGTTCCCATCATGGCTCCCATCATTCCGCTTTCCTGTTCTGACTTCATCACGCCGCAGATGGTGATTTCCTGGGTTACATTGTAGACAGTAGCCTCCACCGTCATACCCACCACATCGTCGGTTCCAAACATTTTGACGGCGTCATTCTGGCTGACCACCGCCACCAGATTCATAGCCTCCACGTCCGAATCTGTGAAATAATGGCCGTACACCAGCTGGGGATTATGGGTGTACTCCAGATCCGCCGTTCCGGTGGTCGCGTACATTTCAAAGCTTCCCTTTGGGGTCAGAATACTGCCGTACATACTGTCCTCGGGCGTCACCCCTTTGACGTGGGAGACCTTATCCTTCACCGCCTGCAGATCCTCCGGCGTAATATACTGGGCTTCTCCGCTTCCGTCTACATTTACCCCTATGTAAATCTGCCCTCCGGCCAGGGCGTTCAGCGTATCGCTCATCTCCGCCTTGGCGCCTCCGCCCACCGACATAATCATAATAACGGAAGAGATACCGATGATGATTCCCAGCATGGTCAGAAAGGAGCGTCCCTTGTTGGCCCGGATATTGTCAAGGGCCATTTTTATATATTCTGAAAGCTGTGCCATGCTTACTCCTCCACTGCTGTCACACGGGCTCCCTCGGTAATCTCCGTGGTAAAGCCGCCGGAAATGACTTTATCGCCTGCCGCCAGGCCGGATTTGATTTCTACTGTGTCATCGGAAGCCAGTCCTTTTTCAATCTCTTTCTTTTCTACAACGCCATTTTCATTGACCACATAGCAGAAGTCGCCGTCCTGGCCGGAGTTCACGCACTCAGCCGGAACCACCAGCACATCCTTCACAGATCGGCCCTGTACGTTCACCTTCGCTTCCAGTCCCAGATAAATGTTCTCGTCCGGGTTGTCAATTTTCACCTGTGCGGTAACCACCGGGGTTCCCTTATCGTTTTTCTCGGCGATACGGCTGAGCTTCGTTACCGTGCCCTCGTAAGTATGGCCTGCCAGCGTCACAGTGGCTTTCTGGCCCTCTTCCATTTTCTCCAGATCGTATTTGGTGATGCTCATTTCCACGATGACAGCCTCACTGCTGGCCACGGTCAGAAGCTCACCGCCCTTGGCTGCCGGGCCGCCTGCCACCGCTGCCACCTTCGTCACGACGCCGGAGAAATCTGCCTTGA
The DNA here is from genome assembly GCF_051972735.1 of Laedolimicola sp. Lineage (NCBI taxonomy): Bacteria > Bacillati > Bacillota > Clostridia > Lachnospirales > Lachnospiraceae > Laedolimicola > Laedolimicola sp. Next base: position 39,237 of record NZ_JBOKYU010000021.1, read on the forward strand.
TGCCGTCCTTGCCCTGCCGGATATCATCCTTGGTCATATTGGCCTCCAGCGTACTTAAGCTGTTCTGGGCTGCCAGCTGGCTTTTTGCCGCGCCGGAAAGCCTGGCTGCATCGGTGGAATCCTGAATGCCTTCCTCTTTGGATTTGCTGGTTTCCAGCTTGGTCTTATTTTCCTGAGCGTCCTTTAAACGTCCCTGATAGCTGTCCAGCTTCTTCACGATTTCGTTATAGTTGTTCTGTTCGTCTCCGATGCTCTTTTCGATGTTCGGCAGATCTGTCTGCGCCTGCCGGGCTGCGGGCGCGGCCTCGTTTACAGTGTTCTGAGCTACTGTCACAGCGTCCTGCAGCTTCTTGTAGTCTTCGCTGTCCTTCGCAAGCGTAGAGCTGTCCAACGCGAACTTTGCGTCCTTCAAAGTCTGGTTAGCTGTATCTAACGCCGCAATCGCTGCTTTCGCCGCGTCCTGCTGACTCTTCAACTCCGCCAGCTTATTGGAAGAATCTCCCTGATAGCCGGTATACTCGTTGACACGCCTGTTCAGGTGATCCACATTATCATCCTCGTCGTCCAGCTGCTTATTGATGATTTCCAACGCCGCAGAGGAACGGTTGTATTCGGACGCGTTTTTATTGTCCTTCTGAAGGGAATCCTGATATCCGTAATTGGCTGCGCTGCCGGTGAGCTCCGCCTGCTTGTAGAGGCTGTCAAGCTCGGCGCTGTCGTAGGTAAGCAAGGTGTCGCCTGCCTCCACGGTGTCGCCCACATGTAAATTGAACTCTGAAACGGTGGCAGATACCGGAGAAAAATAGGTTTTCACTTCCTCGGACTGCACCGCTCCGCTGC